>JAHEHJ010000056.1 GCA_024644655.1 Flavobacterium sp. | reverse complement strand
TTGCACCAAGTCCTGTAAGTGAATTTGCCATGACGGCGTTGTAATGGTCGTTTGAAGAAACGCCACTTAATACTGCTACATTGATCCCGTTTAAGCTCATAGTAAAGTCCATTTTTTTAGTATATTTTTTCTCGTAGTTGAATTCAGAAACCACCCCGTCAATCACGCAATAGTTGTTCTCATCCCCAAGTGGCACAATCACATAGACATGCTGCCAGGAATCACCACTATACATTGTAATTCGAAACTTATGTGGGATTTGAAGGTTGGTGAGAATGCTTGAAACAAAGATGCTCATGCAATCACAATCAACACCCGTATTTCTCTCTGCCCAACTGCGTGCTGGTCTTCTGAGTTGTTCCAGGCCGCGTTTGTCTAGCTTGTATTGAATGTAGCTGTAGACAAACTCCCAAATGGCGCGGCATGTTGCCTCTGTTGTGGACCGTCGGAGTAATGGAGCAATTCGCTTGGTGTCGTCAAGGTATTTCCAAACGACCTTCTCCATTAACTCCACAGTATCCGTTACCTCGCCGTCTTCAATGATCACGCGATCACGCTCTTCCGGCTTGGGGAAATACTGATTGTAACGGCTCCCATCTTTGATAGCTCGATAACCACTCGTTACGGTTTTGGCTGGTATTTGTGCAAGCGCATTCATCAGATGAGTTTTTCTGAAGGAGATTGATAAAAGATGCCATTCACATAAGTGGTGAAGTTCATTTCAAGCGGAACTCCTAAAAGAGCAATCAGATTCTTCTTGTCACCGGCTTTCCAAGCTGCAATCACTTTCGGCACATTCTTGATAATATTGGCTACAAGTCCTTTCAAGGTGAACCAATCAAGCTCCAATTCAATGGTGTCGATTTTAGTAAGTCCTAAAGGTTTTATAGTAATGATTTGATCCTCTGCATCAGACTGGGTAAGCATCTTTCCTTTACTGGTGAGTGTCACGACAGGCTTTGTCAACTTCACAGAATCTCTTGAGGGATTATTGATCTCCACCTCAGTTCTAAAAGAAATTCCACCTAGAGTAACCGAATGGATACGCGGATTCACAAGTCTAGCATTTGCTACCTCAGAAACATTCTGCATTCTAAGTAGCCTTACGATCCCGTAAACCAATCCTGCACCAAGCGCTATGCCGACTACCTTATTCATCGGCTTTCTTTTTGTTTGTTGAAGTAATCGGTGAGTCTCTTGGCGATGCAGTCCATGGATTTTTTAACGATGTAACCAGCCGCAGCAGATGCTGCGGCATAGATCACCACATTGGATAATCCAGCAAAGGTTATTTCGGTAAGAATGGGTTTGGCGGTAACCGCTTTTGCGACACCTCCAAGTACTCCGGAGGCAGTTGTGAAAATAGAAGTATGCGAATGTTGAGACATGAAGTTTTGCTTCGATTAGGAAACAAACTTCTGAAATGAAATTTGAGTAAAAAGATGGTTTAAGTATGTAAAAGTAAGCTCAGGTAGTAATAGGATGAATACTAAAAATGTTAGTATACATTCTAAAAATTCATTAGCTAAATTATGTGCAAAACCAATTCTAATCTCCTTACCACATTGGTATTTAGAGAAAAAAATATCTAAGAATTAATAAATCCATGATTTTTGGGTGATAAAATCAATTGTGATTTTTTAATATGTTTGACACCATGAGATATTGATTTCAAATGAAAAAAACTCAATCAAAATCAATAGGAATTTAGTTGATTTTTGAAAACATTAGAATATTAAGGGGTTTGTACCTATGAATGTTAGTATAAATCCCATTGTGTATAAAACAGTGTGAGTTTAAATTTGAAAAAAATAAAATAATTTAAGGAGAAAAAATTGACCCGAACACTCCTAAAAAAAGTAGGGCGAAATTAAATTTTATAAAATGAAAAAAATTATTCTCAGTGGAATAATTCTAAGCATTATCAGCCTTGGAATTGTGAGTTGTAAAAAGGAAACCGTTTTCCCTAACGGCAATTCAGCTTCAGGAAAAACAAAATCGATAATTTCAGATAATGAAGCGACCATTTTGGGTGATAAACTTCAAAATCCATTTACTCTTGACAACATGAGAGAAGCGTATAACATTTTAAATGGCAGTACATCTTTAAAGCTTCAAACTAATCAAACATATGTTCGATTTTTAATTACAAAACCAGAAGATGCTAAAAAGCTTGAGGAAAGAGGCCTAATACTTTCAACTATTCCTTTGGATTACGAAGTTTTACAGTATGGTTCTTTTTATAATGACCCCAGTTTAAATAATCAGATTTGGATGTATACAACGGTATCCCCAAATTTTAATTATGATGGTTTTCAATATGAAAAAATAGATGATTTGTTCTTGCCAGAATTATTTGTTGGAAAACCTGAATACAATACATTATTTAGTGTATTCGACCATGAAGATTTAATTGATAAAGCTCTACTATTGAAAGGTTATGGAGATGAAACCGGTGAAAAATCTATTAAATATCGACCAAAAGGTTATGTTAAAGTAAATCAAAAAATAATTAATTCAACAACGGCAGTTGCAGTTAAAAACTTAAAAATAAGATCACGATGGTGGTTTGATTGGGGCATTGGATACACCAACGATAATGGATATTTTGAGTGCAATGAACAATATAGAAAAAATAGAAAAGTAAACATCATATGTATTTTTGAAAATCAATACGTTGATATTCGTGCTGTTAAAGGTGCTCAATTTTGGGACATTTTCTTCACCGAACGAAAAAATATTGGTCAATTCCAAAATTCCAATCTTGAAAGCATTAATTATTTATTTCAAAATTCAAATGACATTAATACAGACACTAAAAGAAAATGGATGGCTTGTCATGCAATAAATTCAATTCGAGAGCAACATGTTTATTGTTCTCAAAATGGAATCATGGAACCTCCTTTACACATGAATTTATGGCTTACAAACGCTAATGCAAATGGCACGAGCTTATCCACATATGCAGCTGCTCCAATGCTTAAGCAAATGTCCAATAGCAGCTTACTTGTAAATGGGGTACAATTATTTTTAGTTGCTACAGGACATCCATGGTCTGCAGTTGTAATTCAAGTACTTGAACAGTTCCCACCAGATATCACTTATAATTATTCACAGAGTGACATGTTTTATGAAAATTCAGATATGATTTCACAAATATTCTATCATGAATTCGCCCATGCTAGTCATTACAACAAAGTTGGAAACATCTTTTGGCTAAATTACATTCAATATATAATTGCTCATGGAGGTTATGGTAATCCAACGGATTCAGGTTCGGGTAGAATTGCAATTTCAGAAGCTTGGGCAGAATTTTGTGGTGACAGATTTGCACATCTTAAATATGGATCGAATACATCAATAGGTAATAATTGGTTAACGGAAATTGAAAATTTTACTCCCTATGCAGGGACAAGTTTTTGGAATTGGATTCCTAATGGTGTTATGCATGATTTGACAGATGTAGGAGAACCAAATTTCACAGGCGTAATTGATGATGTAAATGGTTACTCTATTTCACAATGTTTTGGTTCAATGGATGTAGATATAATATCAGTTAACGGATATAGTAATCGATTTAAACAAGAGTCAGGAATGTCTCAACAAGTTGAAATTGACGATTTATTTAAATCATACGGTTATTAATCATATATTTCAGACAGAATGCTTAAGTGCATTCTGTCTTTTAACATAGATTTTAAGTAAATGAAAGTGTTGCTGTTTTTTTCAATTAGTTTGTTTTTATTTTCTGCAAGCTGTAATAAAAAGAAGAAATGTTCAAGAGGATATGTCCTTGAACATCCAGTTTCTGTTTATCCCATAAAGGAAAGTTACAATATTGGCGATACAATATGGTTTGAAATGAATTTTCCTGATGTTTTTAATGCTTGGGTTACAAATAATTATTCTGGCGAAAAATTCTATGAAAATATTCAACTTAAAAATTTTGATTTTCAACGAAACTTTTTAAGAGTTATAAAACTTGAGGATAGTTCATTAAATATTAATGATCAAACAACAGGCCAATGGCACAACTCATTTAATCCAATTTACATAACAGGTGATTTTATACAAGAATTACCCGACGGGCCGGAGTACAAACTTATTTACTCAAATGGATTTTATCAACTAAAACAAGGCTTAATATTTAAAACACCAGGTGTCTTTATTTTCTACCCGAAGTTTAAACATTATTATCCTATGGCAGATCTTGGTTATCTAAATGAACAAGATTTGACACCAGAATGTGAAACTGAAATAATAACTGATATCCATTTCCCTGTTAATAAACAACCTGATGGATCCTATTTAACAAATTACCATTTGTTTGAACAATTTATGAATCCATCCTTGGAAAACGATCTTGATCGTATTAAGAAAGAATGTTTCACATTTGTTGTTAATTGATTTAAATAGTCTGAGTACTTCGCGAATAATTTGTAGCCATTTTGATCTAAAAAAGTGAATTTAACGCAATTCTTACATGGGTATATATACTATTTATTTTAGTATTCATTCTATTTCTTATCATCAATTAACCTCTACTTCAAATCTTTACAGCCCTTTATAAACAAGGGTTTAATAGTTGAATTTAATGCAAATAGATTGAATTGACTGATTCTTGCATAGAATTTCGTGTTCTTTTAGTTTGTATTTTAGGGCAGAACGTGATTGTTTTCAAAGTTTATGTTAATTCGAAAGATTATTTCAGACATTTAAAGTTGATAGTAAATTATTAAGAAAGTACTAAAAAAAAATTATACAAAAACACAAAAAACACATAATGACTTTGGACATATCAGCAGCAACTATTGCGACTTTTATCTCAAGTTGCGTTGCAACAATCGTTGCGTTAAGACTAAACAAGTCAAATGCAAAAAAAACATTATACGACCAACTTGACGGAATAATAAAAATAGCAATTCAGCATCCTTATTTAGAAAACCCTGCTTTTTCGAATACTTGGACTGAAAACAAAAATTCAAATGACGATCAATATTTGCGATATGATAATTATTGCACTTTAGTTTTCAATTATTTATCTCGTCTCTGTGAGCATTACAATTTTGATAAAGATAAAATTGAGAAACATCTAAATGTTAAAGACTGGATTAGAGTTCATAAACAATGTTGGGAGAATCCATCAACACCTTTTGAAAATGCAGATGGATATTCGAAAGAATTTAAAAAACTCATAAATAACTATTTAAAATGATTAGACGAGCTTTAATAATTTATTGTAATGAAACTCAAAGTGGCGAATTATTCGGCCCACCCATCGACAATCAAAACTTTTTCAACTTCTTAACAAGTAGTTTGGGTGGGAATTGGTTTAGGGAAGAAATTTATTCCTTACAAAACCCAAGTTCTGTTCAAGTTGAAAATTCAATAAATAGCTTTTTAAATGGGGCAGACTATACTTTTATTATTTTCACCGGACATGGATTTATCAATTTAGACAGCCAAAAACAACAATATGTAGAGTTGATTAATGGCGATATTCCCATTTTAAATTTAAGGACAACAGCTAAAAGACAAACACTTATTGTTGATGCATGTAGAGGTTTTTTTAGTCCTACAAGGGAAGTGAATAAGGTTTTTGGAGATGTTTTTGATCATTTTACAGGAAAAACCAATACAAGAAAAATCTTTGATAATGCAGTTCTATACGCCGAAGAAGGCTGGACAATTCTTTATGCTGCAAATAGAAATCAAACAGCGCTAGACACGGTTGAAGGAGCTGCTTATTTATTATCACTTCTTGAAGTTGCAGAAAATTGGGGAGTTAATAATAAAATAGATAACATATTACCTATTAATGTTGCTCACCAACGTGCTAAAATATATTTGAGTAAAAACTTTGAAACAATACAAGAACCATCAAAAAATGCTGAGAAACGAATAATTCATTTTCCTTTCGCCGTAAAAATGACGTTAATAAATAGTTAAAAAATACAACTTATCGAACCTCTCCAAAAGGTAGTAGTTTGCATTACGACAAGTGGTATTACCAGTCCTTCAAGCACCTCAAAACCTTATATTCAAGGATAAACAGTCAACTATGAATCTACAAATAGAAAGGGATATAGCAATAAAAATACTTGAAGACAGACTTCGAGACTTAAATTCTTATGACTTTGACTCAAAAGTTTGGAAAGACAGAACAATTCTAGATATAAAACAAATTTTTGGACAGTATAGCGACCAATGGTTACAGGTAAGTAGCATTCATTTTGACACCTTTGTCACTGCTGAAAAACAAAAGAAATTAATAGAGGCAAAAGCTACAGGAAAAAAACTTCTATCTTCATATATTGACTTTATAAATGAACATTCAAATATTCAGCAAGAGAAAGCTCAAATTGAAGATGAAACATTAAGGCAAAAATATCGTGAACTTTTAAATGACTGGAATGATTTCGTTCCGCAGTACAATAATCTTTTAAAAGAACATAAAAACACACAACAAGAGAAAGAGAGCTTATATGAGAAAATAACTGAATTAGAATTACAACTCTCAAAAGATAAATTAACTGTCGATTTATTCCCAATCGAAATTTTATCAAATACAAGAGGTTATTTGGAAAATGTTGCTAAACATGCAATACTTTGTTATCAAAATGGACTTTTTGACGCTTGCTTAGTTATGCTTAGAAAACTTATTGAAGCACTTATAATTGAATGTTTTGAAGCACATGAAGTTGAGGCAAAAATAAAAGGTGGTGATGGCTATTACTTTTATCTAAATGAACTTATTGGAATACTTCTATCAGAAACAACTTGGACAATAACAAGAAATTCTCAGCAAGCATTTCCACGCATAAAAAAATTTGCAGACCTAAGTGCCCACAATAGAAGATTTAACGCTAAAAAACATGACATAGAACAAATCAAGGATGACTTAAGAATTGTGATTGAAGAATTAGTTCACGTTGCTAAGTTTGACAAACAAAAGAAATTAGAAGAATAAATATGGCAAAATCCCCAATAGACGAATTATTCTTCGAGCTTTACGGATATTATCCTAACAAAGCTGGTCAATCATTCGAGATGATTGTAGCAGCAACTTTTAAGTTGCTTTTAGACAAAGACATAGACTATGATAAAAATTTAAGAGGTGAATTCAGTGAAACGGTTTATCAACTTGACGGTGTTGTAAATTACAATTCTGAAAAAAGTATGATTGAAGCAAAAGATTATTCCCTATATGAAAGGAAAGTTGGTAGAAGTGATATTCAAAAATTACAAGGTGCATTATCAGATTTACCAGTAGATAAGGGAATATTTGCTTCTGCTACTGATTATACAAAACCGGCATTAAAGTATGCTGACAGCAGTTTAATTAACCCATTACAAAAACAAATTGAATTATTTCATATTAGGCCTTCAACAGAAGAAGACGAAAAAGGAAGGATAAAAAAAATAATTGTGAATATCAGTATGCACGTTGCGGATTATCAAAATGGCAAATATCAATTTGTTTGGACAAAAGAGGGATGTGAAGCTTTAGAAAAAGATGGTATTGCAGGAAAACAAATAACAATGCGAATAGAAGATTTTTATGACAAAGATGGTAATGTCATTTCAAATCTCCACGAGTTGACTAGCAAGTATCCCCCTGGGACAACTTGGGAAGCTGGCTATATCGCTAAAGGAACTTGGATTTTGAAAGATGGATATTTTAAACATGAGGGAAAATTATACGCTATAAGAGGGCTTCAATATGAAGTGCCTTATTTACTCACAACACAACAATTAATTATAGAAGGTGGTGGTACGCCTAAAATTTATATAAAATCAGAAAGCGGAACTATTGACAAATTAATTACTGATAAGGATTTAAAAAAAGTAAAATTCAAGGACGGAAAAATTGGCATATGAAATAAAGAACGACGAAGTAGAAGGGTTTTACTAATTTATTGTTGAAGTGGTTAATCGATTTTTCTTCTTCTCCCTAACTTTTACACTTCGAAATCTAACTTTCACCAAGTGCAATTAATTTATATTCATGACATTGGACTTTAATTTAAAAAAAATCACGGCTCCCCAAACTCATTCACGATCAACTTAACTTGTGCTGGAGTCAACAACCTTTTCCCTTTAACATAGCCGGCTTCATCTAGTTTTTTACATAATGACGCGGAGGAAACAATCCATATACGAAGTTGCCACGTTGCACTCTTTTTTGTAATTGTTGGGAAATAAAGTTGTGCAAGTTCTCCAAACCCATAAGTTCTAATTCTAAATTGTTCATTCATTCTAGTAGCGTCTAAATTTGTCAAAAAAAAAGCCCTAGTTTCCCAGGGCTTGTCTTTAAAATGATAGAGATAATCTCGATCCTATTTTTTGAGATAACAGATCCATGTCATCTCCAACCTTTTGATCTACAATTCGCGCATAATGCTGCGTACTTTTGATGTTTTTGTGGCCAAGCATTTTACTAACTGATTCAATTGGCACACCATTCATCATTGTTATTGTCGTTGCGAATGTATGCCTAGCAATGTGAAAAGAAAGATTCTTTGAAATATTACACATATCAGACAGCTCCTTGAGATAGGCATTCATCTTTTGATTGGTTAATATTGGAATAACCGGATCATCGTCCTGTAATAATTCAAGATCACTGTACTTTTGAATGATTTGGATAGGCACATTGAGTAAAGGAATATTTGCGCGCGCGCTGGTCTTTTGTCTTTTGGTTCTGATCCAATAACCGACTTTTGGGCTTCCCTCAATTTCATTACGTTTTAACTGCTTAACATCGATGTAAGCTAATCCGGTAAAGCAAGAAAAAATGAAGAAGTCACGAACACGAATAAGTCTATCGATTGGAGAACGAAATTCCATTAATCTCTTTAATTCCTCCTCTGTCAAATAAGGTCTATCAACTTCTTTCATTGATAAACTTATATTTCCGAATGGATCTTTCATCAACCAGCCATGCCTCATACATTGACAAGTGATGCGCTTGAAGTTTTGAAGAAATTTATTGGTGGTATTGTAATTACAGCCTCGTTCAGTTTTTAAATACATTGCGAACTGTGAAATCATGTAATGATCAATGGCCTTTATTGAAACATCATTTGTACGATATTTCAGTTTGAGAAAAGTTGCAAAGTGATTTTTAGCTGTTGTGTATTTCTGGCAAGTTGCAGCAGATGTTTCTTTGCCTATTAACTTTCTCATACCTGCAATATGATCTTCCCAAATCTCAAGAATCATTTTTGGTTTTGCAGAATTAATACCCAAGACAGCATCTCGAAGCATTTGTGGAGACACAGTATCATTAAGCATTATAAGTTCAGTGTACTTTTGTCTGGTTTTCGTAATTACAGCATCTATGTAATTATTTAAATCTCGTGCCTCGTTGGTTCTGCCACCGACTCTTGCTTTTTTTGAATCCCAGGTATCGGGATGCACGCTTCTTTGGAGTTGCATGACAACTCTTTCACCATTAATATTGATTTTCATTAAAACAGGGACTTCCCCGTTTTTCTTTGTTTTTGTTCTGCTGATATAAATTACCAGCGAGAAATTTGCTTTTTGACTTGACGACATTTTGGCATTCGTTTAAACATGATGCCCCCCTTTAAATGTTTTACAAAATTAAGTTTCTTTCGGAAGAAATAATAAGCTAATTGATTGTTTTTCAGTCTTATTATGTCCAGATTAGTCTAGTTGCTTGGTTTCTTTTTTTGGCTCTTCAAAAAAGAAACCAAGAGAGAAACCAAAGAATTGGACATTTTTAGACATTTCAAGAATTTTAAAGAACAAAAAAAAGCGTCTAAATGCTTGATTTAGACGCTTCTAGACTATTTTAGATAATCTCTCAGCGGAGAGTGAGGGATTCGAACCCCCGGAACCTCGCGGTTCAACAGTTTTCAAGACTGCCGCAATCGACCACTCTGCCAACTCTCCGCGCCAAAAGTACATAAACTTTCAGAATTGACAA
>JAHEHJ010000053.1 GCA_024644655.1 Flavobacterium sp. | reverse complement strand
TTGGAACATACAGCTGGAAATTTCCCATTATGGTTGATGCCTGAGCAAGCTATCATATTGTCTTTGAGCGAGAAATATGAAAATTATGCGAAAAAAGTTTTAGAATTGCTAGAAAATCACGAAATTCGCGCCCTAATTGACAACCGCAACGAGACGATTGGAAAGAAAATACGGGAGGCAGAAGTTCAAAAAATGCCGTTCATGTTGATTGTTGGTGAAGAAGAAGAAAAGAACAACACCATTTCTGTAAGACGTCACGGGCAAGAAGGAAAAGGAAATATCACGATTACAATTGAAGAATTTGCTGCGATTGTAAACGAAGAGATTAGCAAAACATTAAAAACATTTGAAGTTTAATCAATCTGTCTATAGACAGCATAAAATAATAAAGCCATAGCAATTAGAAACAACAGAGGTTACCAACCTCGAGTAGAAAAAAAAGATGAACACCGAATAAACAACCTTATTCGTGTACCTGAAGTTCGTTTAGTTGGTGAAAACATTGAGCCTGGAATTTTCAAAACTTCAGAAGCTTTGCGTTTAGCAGACCAATTTGAATTGGATTTAGTAGAGATTTCTCCAAATGCGGAACCACCTGTATGTAAAATAATGGACTATAAAAAGTTTGTTTACATGCAAAAGAAACGTGAGAAAGAGCTAAAAGCGAAATCAACTCAAATTGTTGTAAAGGAAATTCGTTTTGGCCCACAAACAGATGAACATGATTATGAATTCAAAAGAAAGAATGCAGAGAAATTCTTAAAAGAAGGTTCAAAATTAAAAGCTTTTGTATTCTTTAAAGGACGATCTATCATCTATAAAGAACAAGGACAAATCTTATTGTTGCGTTTAGCACAAGATTTAGAAGAATATGGTAAAGTGGAAGCAATGCCTGTATTAGAAGGAAAAAGAATGATTATGTTTATTGCTCCAAAAAAGAAAAAGTAAGTAAGTTAAATTAAATAAACTAGGAAAAAATGCCTAAAATGAAAACCAAATCTAGCGCCAAGAAACGATTCAAAGTTACTGGTTCTGGAAAGATTAAGAGAAAACACGCTTTCAAAAGTCATATTTTGACCAAAAAATCTAAAAAGCGTAAATTAGCTTTAACTCATTCAACATTGGTTCACCCAACAGATGAGAGAAGTATTAAACAACAATTAAGAATTATCTAATCGACATTCGTGTCAATTACTTAAAATAATTCTTTAGGTTACAAATTATTTAATAACCTTGGAGTATGGCCGAAAGTTCCCTTGATTAAATTCGGGACGCCTGCTACAAAAAAACAAGAAAAATATGCCAAGATCAGTAAATTCAGTTGCTAAAAGAGCAAGAAGAAAAAAGATAATGAAGCAAGCCAAAGGTTTCTTTGGTAGACGTAAAAACGTTTGGACAGTTGCAAAAAATGCCGTTGAAAAAGCAATGTGCTATGCATACCGTGATAGAAAAGTAAACAAAAGAAATTTCCGTGCATTATGGATTCAACGTATTAACGCTGGAGCTAGATTAGAAGGAATGTCTTACTCTCAATTCATGGGGAAAGTTAAAGCTAATGGTATTGAATTAAACCGTAAAGTTTTAGCTGATTTAGCAATGAATCATCCAGAAGCTTTTAAAGCTGTACTTAATAAAGTAAAATAAACGTTTGTACAACCTCGATTTAACTTACTTATAAATTAAAGTCTCTATCAAAAATAGAGACTTTTTTTTTGCTCTTTCTTTAAAAAAGACCTTGTTTTGCATCCGTTTTTTATAGCAAAAGCAATAAAAAAAACACTCCAAAACCAACATTTTAAAACCTAAAAAGACCCTTTTTAATGAAAAAAGAGTCTTTTTTGACCGAAAAGTAGGGTTACTCAAAATTGACCTGACGAAGTTTTGCGTGGTTCAGTATCGGAGTGAAGGTCCGTCTTGACCCGCGCATTTATCCGTCCGTACGTTCTGGCGAAAATTTTAGTGAAAAAGGCCCCAAGAAACTGTATTTCTTGGGGCCTTTGTATACTATAATATACGGTAAAATAGCGTATCTAGTAGTCGTTATGGAATGTACTTTGAAATGGCAATACCAAAGAATCAAACATAAGAATAGTACAAACAAATAAAAATGAATTAGCAAGAAGTACATGCACACTTCTTGAACCTTTTACTAAAATAGTAGTAAAAAGCAGTAGAGTAAGTCCGTTCCATACATGAATAAGAATCCAAAGTTCCATAGTTTATCTTTCTAGGTTTTACTATTAGACTTCATAAATACCAAAAGGTTTAATTTGGTTTTAAAAAAAAGTCAAATCATCTTATTTATACTCCATTAATTCATTTAAAAAGCACACTAGGGATAATCCAAATTGAAATGTTATACTACTAACTGGAAATAAGTTAGAAGTGTTAAAAAATATTGGATATGTAACTCAAAACATGTAGATTTGATACTATCAATTTTTGATTTTCAAGAAGCATATGTATTCCTTACAATCATATCCCTTTTTAGCACTACTTAATTCGTCAGCACATTATTTCAACCTAAAGTAAGTGAGTTATGAATGAAGTATTGAATTTTGATTATCAAACCCTTTTCAAGAACATCCCTGATTGTTATTTGATTTTATTACCTGATTATACCATTGCTGACGCCAGTGATTTATACTTAAAATATTCCATGACCACTAAAGAGGATCTTTTAGGTAAAAATATTTTTACTGCATTCCCAAACAATCCCTCAGACATTCATGCAAATGGAGAACAAAACCTAAAAAAATCTTTAGAATTTGTTATTCGGAATAAAATACCACAAAGTATGGCGGTGCAAAAATACGACATCCAAAAACCCGACGGAAATTATGAAGTGCGGTATTGGAGTCCTGTAAACAGCCCTGTTTTGAGTTCTACGGGCGAATTACTTTACATCATACACAAAGTAACGGATGTCACCGAATTTATTACTTATAACAACTACAAACCCACTTCTGGAATTGATGAAAGACTTAGGGTTATGGAAATCGAAATCATAGAACGTGCCAAAGAAATACATGAGTTGAATAGTCAACTGGATCATAAAGTAATGGAGCGTACAGACCATTTAAAAAGAGCCAATGAAATTATTGAACAAACAAATGCCACTTTAACGGTTCAAAAAAAACAACTGCAAGACTTCTGTAATATCATTTCCCATAACCTTAGGGCGCCTTTAATAAACATGTCAATGCTAGTTGAAATGATTACTGACAACCCTAATGAAGATGAAAAAACGCTATTATTAGATAAGTTAAATAAAGCAACACAGAACTTAAGTGATATCTTTAATGAGTTGGTAGAATCTATCCAAATTAAGGAAGACAATGAAATTCCATCAGACACAAATGATTTAAACCATATAACCACTAAAATAGTAGAAAGTTTACAAGGCGAAGTGAAGAAATCAAATGCATTAATTACCTTTGATTTTTCATTAGCTCCTCATATATATTGCCCTAGTAGCTATATCAAAAGCATACTGCACAATTTGATAAGCAATTCATTGAAATACAAAGCATCAGACAGAGTACCTGAAATAAACATACGTTCTATATCAAATGGGGATTCTATTATAATAAGCGTTTCCGATAACGGACTGGGAATTGATTTAAAGGAACATCAAAATAACCTGTTCAAAATACGAAAGGTATTTCATTCCCATCCTGATGCCAAAGGATTTGGCCTTTTCATTACCAAGTCACAAATCGATGCTATGGGAGGTAAAATATCGGTAGAAAGCACACCAAATATAGGAACAACATTTTATGTCGAATTAAAAAACAAAACATATGGTAACTACGAGTAACATCATGTTAATAGATGATGATGAGATTTTTACATACATTATTAAAAAGATAATTGATGAAACAAAATTAGCCGATCAAATAAACATTTTTGGAAACGGGCGCGAAGCTATCACCTACTTAGAAGAAGTAGCTAATAATGCGGATGCTTTACCTGAAGTCATCTTTTTGGATTTAAATATGCCCATATTAGATGGATGGGGATTTTTAGAAGAGTACATCAAATTGAAACCAAATTTATCTAAAAAAATAAATCTATATATCATTACGACTTCGGTTTCCCCTATGGATTTTAAAAAGGCAAAAAGCTATAGTGAAGTTTCCGATTTTATCGTAAAACCAATGGCCAAGGAACGATTTATTGAGATTATAAAAGAATTATCTGTTAGATAAACACTTCTTCGGTTACCCCATCAAAACTAGCAAAAACCATTGATGGATAACTATCTAAATGGTAGCTATTTCCGTTTTTATCTATGGCAATTGCACCTGCAAATCCATCTATTTTACGCAATTCTTCAAATGTTTTCTCAAAAGCTTGTTCTAAGGAAAAACCATCTGTTACACGAGTTACTATTTTTGAGGCAACAGCTCCACTCACTATATCTTCACCTACACCGGTTAAACTAACAGCACAAAATTCATTGGCATAATTTCCGGCAACAGTAGCCGAATCCGAAATACGCCCTGGCATTTCAAATCCTTTACCTCCTGTTGATGTGGCTACGGCCAACTTACCAGCTGCATCTAAAACTACACAGCCCACAGTTCCTAAACCCGTTGCTTTTACTTTTTGTTCATATTCAGCACGACGTTGTGGAATTTCAGTTGAAAACTCCTCAAAACCATTTTGACGTGCAAAAGTGGTAGCCCCACTTCCACCCAGAACCTTATCTTCAAAATGCTGCAAAAGTTGCGCTACTTGAATTGGGTTTTTGACCTTCTCAATGTTGATAACACCACTCATTTTCATCAAATCACCATCCATAAGTGAGGCACTCATCCTGATTTTTCCATCACTTTGTATTTGGGAACCTATACCCGCATTAAACAATTCATCATCCTCTAATTGAGTTACCGCATACACCACTGTTTCCATTGCGGTATGAGATTTCAAATACTGATAAGCGCTTTTCACGATACGCAACAAAGCTTCCTGCTTGGCTATTTTAGTTTCTAAATTAGTGGAAGACTCAGAGAAAAACCCACCATGAAGTATTACTTTCATATTCGAGATAAGCTATTAAAGAAATGATTAAACGTATTGCGATGATTTAATGGTCATTTTAAAAGTATCCAAATCAAAAGTATCACATTTACTTAATACATGGGTTACTAAATGATTAATGGAAATAGGCTGACCTAATTCAACTTGAGTTAAATTAGTATCCTTCACTTCGCGCCCGTCAACAAGTATGACCAAGCCCGAACCCAAAGCCTCCATATGACGACCATTCGTAATTAACAATCCTGTATCTTCTCCCAATCCTATTCCTAATACTTTTGGGTTTCCAACAACAGCTTGAAATAATCTACCGATACGCCCGCGTTGCACAAAATGAGTATCTATGATTACATCATCTATCAAACCTAGTCCAGAAGTAATCTTAACTTCTCCTTTTAACAAAGCTTCACTACTACTTCCTTGATAAATCATATTATTAGATGCCGCAGCTGCACCTGCAGAAGTACCCGCATACACAAAATCTTCTTTTTTGTATTTGTAAATTAAAAGTTCATCAAACGGAGTACCACCCAAAATAGAAGTCAAACGCAATTGATCACCACCAGTAAACATAACGACATCAGCTGCACTCAAACGGTCTAAAACCTCTTTTTCTGCCGCTTGCTCTCTACGCTCAATGTACAAAACATCCACATTAGTAGCACCTAAATAACTAAATGCTTTTACATATTCGGGGCCAATCTCTCTCGGTATTTTAGAAGCTGTAGTAATGACTTCAATACGAGATTGCTCTTTATTCTTAGATTCTTTAATGATTCGCTTTAAAATTCCTTCTTCAAAGAAATTTAAATTCTTAGAAGCACTTTGGTCTAAATCAGTTTCCGTGAAACTTCCTTTATCCACGGCACCACCTATTATTATTAGTTTTCCTTGTATATTCATGTGGGTAAAAGTAACAAAAACTTAAAACCTACACGCTTTTTTTTGAATTTTTGAACTCAATTTATCAACGTACTTATCAAGAAATTAAATTCTCAATTTATAGTATATTTGCGTTATGGAAAACAATCAAATACGCATCAACAAATTTCTTTCTGAATCGGGTTTTTGTTCCCGAAGAGAAGCAGATAAATTGTTGGAAGAAGGTCGTATTACTATTAACGGCATCGTTCCAGAACTTGGAACCAAAGTCACCCTCGATGATGAAGTACGTGTTGACGGGAAAATTGTAAGAGACCGAAATGAAAAACCCATTTATTTAGCCTTCAATAAACCCGTAGGAATTGAATGTACAACCAATCAAAATGTACGCGACAACATAGTGGACTACATCAATTTCCCCAAACGTATATTCCCGATAGGTCGTTTAGATAAAGCCAGTGAAGGATTAATTTTCATGACTAATGATGGAGATATCGTCAACAAAATTCTACGTGCTAGAAACAATCATGAAAAAGAATATGTCGTAACCGTAAACCGACCGATTACCGATCGCTTTATCGAAAAAATGAGTAATGGCATACCCATATTAGACACCGTTACTCGAAAATGCAAAGTAGAACAAATCAGCAAATATGTATTTCGCATCATCTTAACCCAAGGGCTAAACCGCCAAATTCGTAGAATGTGTGAGTTTCTGGATTACGAAGTAACGGCTTTAAAGCGAATTCGAATTATCAATATTTCGCTTGATATCCCGGTTGGCCGTCACCGTTATTTAAGTGATGATGAGATTATCCAATTAAACAAACTAATTGAGCCTTCTAGTAAAACAGAAGAAGCCAGTCTACCCAAACAAAAAACGATTTATCCTCCAAGTAACGGAGCCCCTAAAATAAGCAAAACATTTCAACCCAAACGAAAGTCATAATGTATGTTTAAAACCATTTTATATATAGCAATTGGGGGCGCAATAGGGAGTGTATTGCGCTATATCACCAGTATTTTGGTTGCCAAATTTTGGACCAATCAATTTCCATTGGCCACATTCATTGCCAATATTCTCGGTTGTTTCTTAATTGGATTGTTTATGGGGTATTTACTCAAAAACCAATTGGAAGACAGCAATTTGAAGTGGTTTTTAATTACAGGTATCTGTGGAGGATTCACTACTTTTTCAACATTTAGCATGGAAAACTATTTATTATTGCAAAACCAAAACTCATTTCTAGCTTTTGGGAATATACTACTCAGTATCAGCTTAGGCCTTTTTGCTGTTTGGATGGGTCTTTTTATAACGAAATAAGAGTGCGTTTTCTGAAAAAAATGTAACTTCGCAACCGATGAAAAAAGAAGATATAGAAGCCCTCAAAGAATTGCTGGCTAGCTCCAAAAAAATTGCCATAATACCGCATAGAAGCCCCGATGGTGACGCTATGGGATCTACCCTAGCGCTCTATCATTTCTTGCTGAAATTAAACCACCAACCCACGGTTATTGCTCCTAATGAGTTTCCAAACTTTTTAGCTTGGTTACCTGGGTCGGAAAATGTAATGATTTACGAAAAAGAGAAAGAAAGTAGTATGCATATTTTATTAGATGCCGAACTAGTATTCTTGCTCGATTTTAATGCCTTATATAGAACAGGGGAAATGGAGCATGTTTTGAACAAATTAACCGCTCCTATGGTAATGATTGACCACCACCAACAACCCGATGGTTTTGCCAAATATACCTATTCCAATACTGCATTTGGTTCTACTTGTGAAATGATATACAATTTCATTTCATTTCTAGATCGTAAAGATTGTATTGACAAGACTATTGCGACCTGTATTTATACAGGAATCACTACGGATTCAGGTTCGTTTCGATTCCCGTCTACAACCAGTACTACACACAGAGTGGTTGCTGATTTAATTGACAAAGGAATTGAGAACAGTACCATACACAATTTGCTTTTTGACAACAATTCCTACCACCGATTACTGTTATTAGGTCGTGCCTTGCAAAACATGAAGGTATTCCCGGAACATAAAACTTCATACATCTCACTTTCACAAAAAGAGTTGGATGAGTTTCATTATGAAAAAGGCGACACGGAAGGTATTGTAAATTATGGTCTTACTATAAAAGGCATACATTTTGCAGCTATATTCATCGAACATAGAGATGAAAACATTGTGAAAATTTCGTTCCGCTCTCAAGGTGATTTTGATGTCAATCAATTTGCCCGAACGCACTTTAATGGCGGGGGACATATCAATGCTGCAGGAGGTAAATCGCATGACAGCTTACAGGAAACCATTAAAAAGTTTGAAAAAATAATATCTGAAATCTCCATTTAATCATGACCAACAATTTTAAAAGTATATTTGTTTTGGTACTATTGTTTTCGCTTTTGAGTTGCAAACAACAGCAAGCACGTATGCCAATATCGCGTTCTTCGGGAACCTTCATGAAAGAGTCCATAATCCGAAATAAAAAACTAATTGCTGGTGAAGAAGGTAAGATTGACTCTATTATCAAAAGCAATCCTACCATACAGTACATCCCTTCCAAAAAAGGATACTGGTACCATTATGATTTAAAAAATGACAAAGACACTTTACGTCCCAAAAAAGGAGATATCGTGCAATTTGATTACGAAATAAAAGATTTCAAAGGCAATGTTGTCTATTCTGAAATTGAGTTAAAACCACAAACCTATAAAGTGGACAAACAAAACATCATGATGGGACTTCGTGATGGCATTAAATTAATGCATAAGAATGAAACCGTAACTTTTCTTTTCCCTTCCCACATGGCCTTTGGCTATCACGGAGACAACAAAAGAATTGGCACCAATGAACCCATCATTTGTACGGTGACTGTTACCGATTTTAAACCAGAAAATACCATTACAACCGAAAATTAATACGCATACCTATGACTAAAAAAATTTCCCTTTTATTGACGCTAATAGCTTTATCATTAAGCTCTTGTAAAGACAATTATAAAAATTTAAAAGACGGACTATATGCCGAAATCATAACTCCAAAAGGGACAATCTTATTACAATTAGAATACACAAAAGCCCCTATCACAGTGGCTAACTTCGTATCGCTTGCAGAAGGAAACAACCCTTTTGTGACTGAAGATCTAAAAGACAAACCTTTTTATAATGGTACTGTATTTCACCGTGTAGAAAAAGATTTTGTGATTCAAGGTGGTGATCCTTTTGGCAATGGTTCAGGAGACCCGGGCTATATATTCCGAAATGAAGTGTGTGGTTTAAAACACAATCGCGAAGGTATTTTAGCCATGGCTAATTCGGGCCCAAACACCAATGGTTGTCAATTTTACATTACTGAAAAAGCAACACCCCAATTGGATGGTGGTTATAGTATTTTTGGACATGTAGTTGTAGGTATGGATGTCGTAAAAAGCATTGAAATCAATGATGAAATGACCGAAGTAAACATTATCCGCAAAGGAGATGCCGTAAAGAAATTTGATGCCGTAAAAGTCTTTAGCGACTACTTCAACAAATTCAAATCGGTAAAAGACCAAAAAATAGTATATTTCAAAAAAATGAAAACAGGTGCAGTTCCAACCCATTCAGGTTTGGCAATTCACATTACCCGTGTTATGGAAGGTGAAAAACCTAAAGAAGGTACTCCTGTTTTAATTGATTATGCGGGATATCTTGAAGATGGTACACTATTTGACACTAGCAATGCTGAAGTGGCTAAAGCTGCGGGTAAATATGACGAACAAAGAGCCCTCCAAAATGGGTATTCGGCTATCCCATATCAAATAGGAGCAAAAAATATGATCCCTGGTTTTGTGGAAGGTATTAGCAACTTAAAGATTGGAGAGAAAGCCATTTTGTATATACCTGCTAATATAGCCTATGGAGCTGGAGGCGCTGGAGGCGTTATCCCTCCTAATGCAAACATTATTTTTGAAGTTGAATTGCGTAGTAAATAATAGATTATAATAATTAAATAAATAGTAAACCATGAAATTAAAATTCAGTATCCTACTTGTATTTTGTTTGAATGTGATGATTCTATCCGCCCAAACAAAAAAGAAGTTAACCGCTAAACCTAGTAAAGGCACAATCACTAATGTTACTGT
>JAHEHJ010000049.1:9346-10295 GCA_024644655.1 Flavobacterium sp. | reverse complement strand
TGATAATTGCCTAAAAAGTGCCTACTAAGTGCTGAAAACAGCCTCTAGAGTGCTGGGAAAGTGCTGAGAAAGTGCTGAAAAGGTGCTGAGAAAGTGCTCAACAAGTGCCTAGTGAGTGCTTAATAATTGGGCTATTAAATTCCGAAAATTCAATTAGAAATATAAGAAAAAAAAGATAATTTTGTTTTGCTTGTTTAAAATACGAATTGAATTGGCAACCCTCAAGTCTGTAAATCAATATCTTAAATTAAAAATTTAAATTTCTTTGATTTGCACTTTGTCATTCCGACAAAGGAGGAATCACATAACACTTTTTACATTTGTCAAATCGCACAAAGCAATGATAATTAGCTACAGTCAAATAGGAATGTTACAAGAAACTATAAGTTAAAAGGATAAAAGAATGAATAACAATATGATTGAATATAATGAAGGTTCACATACTTACTATGTTTATATCATTACAAACAAGTATAGGTCTACTTTTTATGTTGGAGTGACTAATAATCTTGGCATTCGTTTGCAACAACATAGAGATAATATAGAGCAAGAAAATAAAACTTTTGCCTCAAAATATAATATTGAGTTTTTAGTCTATTATGAAAAGTTCTCTTGGATTCAACTGGCTATTGCTCGAGAAAAGGAAATTAAAGGATGGAGAAGGCAAAAGAAATTGGATTTAATTCGTTCATTCAATTCAGATTTTGAATTTCTGAACAGCCGATTTTTAAAAGATTATGTGATTCCTCCTTCGTCGGAATGACAAACGGCTAACGAACTCATATATTCTTCCCCCGACAACCGACAACCGGCAACTCAAACCCCGACAACCATAATTGCCTAAAAAGTGCCTATTAAGCGCCAAAAACAGCCCCTAAAGCACCAAGAAAGCGCCAAATAAGTGCCAAATGAGTGCCAAATGAGTGCCAAGAAAGCGCCAAAAGAGCGC
>JAHEHJ010000049.1:0-9336 GCA_024644655.1 Flavobacterium sp. | reverse complement strand
TCATCAAGAAATCGAAGATTCAGCGAATACAAAAACAAAACAAAATCAATGAGCTATAAAAAGAAAAAAGTATGTTTTGATACGTTAATATCTCATGTTTACGAAATCCACCGACAACCGACAACCGGCAACCGACAACTCAAACCCCGACAACCGACAACCATCTTCAATCAATTATCGTATTTCGTCCTTCGTAAATCGTACATTTCTCGCGTTTATATAAAGATAACCAACTTGAAACTTCAAACTTTAAACTTGAAACAAATTAGAACAACTCATACACCATCAACCCGCTTCGAAACTTCGGCTCAATGTAGGTGCTCTTAGGTGGCATAATCAAATCGTTATCGGCCAAGGCTTTGATTTCCGAAATATCGGAAGGGTAGAGCATAAAGCCTACCTCAAACTCGCCTTCGTCAACCAATTCCTTAATGGTCAAAATCGACTGCTTACCAGGGATGTATTCAATGCGCTCATCGTTACGCAGGTCTTCGATACCCAATAAAGGGCGCAACACTCGGTCATACAAGATTTGGGCGTCTAAGTTGGCCAAAATACTCGGTGGTGTGCCGTCTTGTTTGTAGAAAAGGGCGTAGAAATGGCCGTCTAAGTACATGCCAAACTCAAATTTGCTCTGGGGTTTCCACAGCTCTTGCTCTTTGTCTTTGATGATAAAATATTCGGATAGGGCTTCCAAAAAGGCGTCTCGACTGTGCCCATTCAAATCGCGTATAATGCGGTTGTATTCGTAAATCTTCACATTGCTCTCGGCAATCAGAAAACTCATAAAGTAATTGAGGTTCTTGCTGCCCAAATCATGGTCTTCGTCATACAGCAGTTCCGCGGAAGCCGAACGGTGGTGCCCATCGGCTATGTACAACTCGGGGATTTGCTCAAACTGGGCCGTCAACCACTGAATCTCTTCTGGGGCCGAAATCTTCCATACTTGGTGCTTCTCCTTGTTGGTCGTACTGTAGTTGTAAATTGGCGCTTCTTTTTTCTTTTGAGCAATCCAATTCGTGAGGGTATCGCTATCGGGATAGGTAATCAAAACTGGTTCGGTATTGAAACCCGTTTGGTGCAAATAATCCTTAAAATATTCCACCCGATACTGCAACGTATCCTCGTGTTTTTTAATCACATTATTCTTGTAATCTTCTATTGAAGTACCCGCTACTATTCCTGTGAATGTCTGCGACTTAGATTGTATTTCATAAAGGAAGAATGCGGCGTCTGTATCGGTCATAAATACCCCCTCATCTTTGAAGTCTTGGTACTTGTGTGCCACACCCTTAAATCGTTTGTCTAAGGTAATTTTTTGCGAATGCACATAGGCGGGATGAATGACATGCAAAAAGGAATAGGGATTAAAACTCAACCACGCAGCCAACTCGGCCGAACTGTAATCATCATAGTTGCGGCAACTCACCAAACCCACCTTATCAGGCGTAGGACGAACCGCTTTAAATGGAATAATAGTACTCATGATGTCAAGCTCCCCGAGCTGCTAAAGGTTAATTCTATTCTCTATATTCTCTTCTCTATATTCTCTTCTCTATATTCTATCTTCTCTTCTCTCTTCTCTCTTCTCTCTTCTCTCCTACAAAAACTGCTTCGCCACTTTCTCCGCTTTCTTAGACTCGGCATAATCATAAAACCCTTCTCCGGATTTCACACCCAGTTTGCCAGCCATTACCATATTCACCAACAACGGACACGGAGCATATTTAGGGTTCTTAAAGCCGTCATACATCACATTCAAAATCGACAAGCATACGTCTAGTCCAATAAAGTCAGCCAATTGTAAGGGTCCCATAGGGTGGGCCATACCCAATTTCATAACGGTGTCAATTTCACTCACACCAGCCACTCCATTATATAAGGTCTCTATCGATTCGTTAATCATCGGCATCAAGATTCTATTGGCCACAAAACCTGGATAATCATTCACCTCGGTTGGTGTTTTTCCAAGAGCAACCGATAAGTTCATGATGATTTGGGTTACTTCATCCGAAGTGTTGTACCCACGAATGATTTCTACCAATTTCATAATCGGCACCGGATTCATAAAGTGCATCCCAATCACACGCTCAGGGTGAACCACTTGGGCCCCAATCTGTGTAATGGATATCGATGACGTATTGGTAGCCAAGATGACATTGTGCGCACACAACTCACTCAACTGTTTGAAGATGTTCAATTTCAAGGCCACATTTTCAGTAGCGGCTTCCACAACCAAATCACATCCTACCACACCGTCTTTGATGTCGGTATAGGTAATGATGTTACTTATTGTAGTGTGTTTGTCGGCTTCGGTAATGCTGCCTTTTGCTACCATGCGATCCAAGTTGGCCGCAATAGTGGTCATTCCTTTTTCCAACGATTTCTCAGAAACGTCAATTAATTTTACGGTAAATCCGCTTTGCGCAAAAGTATGAGCGATTCCATTGCCCATCGTTCCTGCACCTATTACTGCTATTGTTTTCATTCGGTATAGTTTGTATAGTTTGTTTGTGTTTTATAGTTCTTATCCTTTTTTGAGGCTTTCCATCGAATCAATAATCATGTAGGCCACACGCAACGCTTCAGTACCATCTTCTAAGGTCACGATAGGCGTAGTGTTGGTATTAATAGCATGGGCAAAGGTTTCCAATTCATCCAATATGGCATTGTTGCTCGATACCTCGGGATTGGCAAAATAGATTTGCTTGCGCTCACCCTCAGCATTTTGAAGGATCATATCAAAATCTCCTGGTGTCTCAGGGGCATCTTTCATTTTAACGACCTCACATACTTTGTCCAAATAATCCACTGAGATGTAGGCATCCTTTTGGAAGAAGCGCGATTTACGCATATTCTTCATCGAAATCCGACTCGAAGTCACATTGGCCACACAGCCGTTTTCAAACTCAATACGGGCATTGGCAATATCAGGCGACTGACTCAATACCGATACACCACTGGCATGCACCGCTTTTACTTTGGATTTCACCACACTCAAAATAGCATCGATATCGTGTATCATCAAGTCCAAGACCACAGGCACATCGGTTCCGCGTGGGTTGAACTCTGCCAATCGGTGGGTTTCGATAAACATAGGGGCTTCTATCATGTCTTTCACCGCAATAAAAGCCGGATTAAAGCGTTCTACATGACCTACTTGCCCTTTGACATTGTATTCCTTAGATAAGGCTATAATTTCTTCCGCCTCGGCTACTGTAGTCGAAATGGGCTTTTCAATAAACACATGTTTCCCCGATTTGATGGCTACTTTAGCACATTTGTAATGGGAGAGGGTTGGGGTTACGATATCAATCACATCTACCGCATGGATGAGCTTGGCAATGGTATCAAATTGGGTGTATCCAAATTCGGCCGCTATCTTAGCTCCGTTTGCTTGATTTTCATCATAGAATCCTACCAGTTCGTATTGGGTAGATTGTTGTAGTAATCGCAAGTGTATTTTTCCGAGGTGGCCAGCACCTAAAACGCCAACTTTAAGCATAAAAATAAATTTTATCAAAAATAGAAATTAATTGATAATAGGGAATTGATAATTGGGATTTTGTTTTCTATTTTTACGAAATAAATCACAAACGAATTGAAAGATACAGCCAAACATCAGGGACTACGCAATCAGCTTGCCAAACTACTTGAAGAAAAAGGGATTACAGATAGCGCTGTGTTAGCTGCCATACGAAAGATTCCCCGTCATTTGTTTTTAAATTCTAGTTTTGAAGATTTCGCTTACCAAGACAAAGCTTTCCCAATTGCAGCAGGGCAAACCATTTCACAACCCTATACTGTAGCGTATCAAACCCAATTGCTCCAAGTAAAAAAGGAGGATAAGATTTTGGAGATTGGAACCGGTTCGGGCTACCAAACGGCCGTTCTAGTAGCTTTGGGGGCCAAAGTGTATACCGTAGAACGCCAAAACGAATTGTTTAAAATTACCTCGGCTTTATTACCCAAATTGCGCATCCAACCCAAACACATGTCGTTTGGAGACGGCTATAAAGGCTTGCCCAATCACGCCCCTTTTGACAGCATTATCGTAACTGCCGGAGCACCTATTATTCCGAAGCCTTTGATGGCCCAACTCAAAATAGGGGGAAGACTGGTGATTCCATTAGGTGAAGAGGAGCAAGTAATGACGATGCTCATTCGCAAAAACGCCACCCAATTTGAAAAACACGAGCTTGGTGAATTCCGTTTCGTGCCGCTATTGGAGGATAAAAATTAAAACGCTTTCTTAATCCGATCAATATCGCGTTTCACGTCTTGTTCTTTCAGACTTTCGCGCTTATCGTAGGTTTTCTTACCGCGGCAAAGTCCAATGTCTAATTTTGCTATGCCTTTTTCTGTAGTGAATAATTTAAGCGGTATAATAGTCAAGCCTTTGGTATCCAAAGCGCGTTCTAGTTTCTTCAATTCCCGTCGGTTCAACAACAGCTTGCGTTCGCTTTTGGCTTTGTGATTGAACTGATTGCCATAGAGGTATTCATCAATTTGGGTATTGATGGCAAATAATTCGTGGTTATGAAACTCACAAAACCCTTCGGTAATATTGGCTTTTCCCAACCGTATCGATTTGATTTCGGTCCCCGTTAATACCATACCAGCCGTGTAGGTTTCGATAATCTCATAATCGAACTTAGCGCGCTTGTTGAGTATGTTGATGGCTTTTAACATAGGGCGCAAATGTAATTAATTATTGCTTCAAGTTGGGGATAATTATTGCTAAAAAAGATTTCAAACAATGATTTTTATCAGGAAATTAGAGAATTCATGCCATTACTTTTGCGGTATAATTTTTAAAATCAAAATCAATTATGAGAAAAATTTTATTAGTAGTAGGAATTTTAATGGCAACATTAACTACACAAGCACAAGAAAAAAGCCAAGGTTTAAAAGGAGCATGGTGGGCTACAGCTCAAATTGGATACCAACAAACCAAACAAGGTGATGTTAAAGGTACTAATACAACTATTTTACCATTAGCGGGATGTTTTATTTCACCATCTGTAACAGTAGGAGCAGGGATAGGGATGATCAACATCAAAGCTGATAATGCTTCTGGAACAGCAGCAAACACTAGTTTGATTGTTTTTGAACCATTAGTACGTAAATATTGGAATGTTTCTGGAAATTTATATTTCTTCGGACAATTAGCTACACCAATCATTTCAGGAAAAGAAAAAGAATCTAACACTAAGGTGACTCAATTTGGAGCAGCTATGTCTGGTGGATTTGACTTTTTTGTTTCTAAAAGCGTATCAGTGGAATTCTCTTATGACTTAGCAAATTTTACGGCTACTACTATAGCTCCTGATGGAGGTACTAAAACAACAGTAACAAATTTCTCTGTGGCTCACGTAGCAACAGCTGAAGCTGCACATGTTGACGCATTAGGAGGTAGTGGACCAAACTTGACTACTCCATTATCTTTTGGATTCAAGTTTATATTTTAGTTTGATTAAAATTAGTAATATTCATTTCATGAATATGGAAGACCGCCACTCTTAGGAATGGCGGTTTTTTTTATTGCTAGTATTGTAGTAGTATTGTAGTATGGAAACACCCCAATCAAAAGATCCGCTCCACGGGATAACCCTTCAAAAAATAGTGGAGACTTTAGTAGACTACTATGGTTTTGATACCTTGGCTGAATTAATAAATATCAAATGTTTTACCACCAACCCAAGTGTTAAATCAAGTCTCACCTTCTTACGCAAAACCGACTGGGCGCGCAAGAAAGTAGAACAACTATACATAAAGACCTTACCCAAATTTAATCGTTAACTATCGGCTAGTGCCCGCCATTTCCGTATTACTCTAGAGAAATGAAGCATCATCACCAATACAAATACCATGTTGACCCATAACATGTACGATTTGTTAGCATCAAGAAACTGTAGTACAGGATAATCGTCATATCTAAATTGACCATATATATGATTGTAATAGCCATAATAGTGTCGAAGGGATTCCAAAATCAAATTATAGGTGATCGGAATAAAAAACGGATAGGCCCATAGCAACGAATTGAGCAGTACTCCCGATATTCCTTTCTGGGTGTTCCTCTTGATGCAATAGATAATACTGCCATAGAGTAGTATAGAAATGAAAAATAGGGCTATGAAATAAAAGGTTTCTAAATTGAAAATTATAGTTACCATTCCTAAAATTATATTGACAATACCAAACCCAACTAAGGCAATAAGCCAATTCTTAGCCGAGGTAACTCGAAACGAAAACAACGCTAAAGAGAATCCAAAGGCCAAATAAAACACGAGTAAAAACAGTTCTGGAGCCACATTGGGATTCGTGTAGTTTTTAGCAATTTTATCATAGTTGTATTCCAATTCTTGTATGGGTAAATAGGTTTTATAATAGATGTATTTGGTGTTCTTGCTTTCTTTTATATATTCATTAAGCGTATCTATTTTTCTATTGGCTACCTCAGGCATGCCCGTATAATCAACAGGTGAATACAATTCCCGTTCTCTATCTTCAATTACTCTTTTTTGTACAAAATGAGGATAGGTATATACTAAGGAAAACCATTGTTTGTCATCGATATTACCCTTTAAATGCTGTTCAAGACCCATGTCATAAAAGCGTTTCATAACGGCTTTAACCGAATCTTGGGTGTTGTTGACCAACCAGTTTTTGACTTTTAGGGTTTCAATAGAATCCCATGTGGCATCATAAAAAGAATAATTGGTTATGCTTTTGTTGTACAATGATACTAATGAATGGCGATGCTTGTTAAATAAGACATAGGTTAATTCTACATCGCGTAGGGTGTCGTTTACGAGTTTCTTTTCAGTGTCGGGTGAATCAAAATTATCGCCATAAAAGATACTGGCATCACTAAGCGTTTTGCAGCGTTTCATGGCTTCATTTTCGGAATAGTAACTGCGTATCTTAGTATCTACACCCGCATAATAACTGATGCAAAACCCACAAAGCATAAAGGAAATAATGAAGATTAACCCCCATTCTTTAAATAAGGAGTATTTTGTTTTGGGGTAAAAGGCCTTGAAGGCATTGTTCTTAAGGTAATAAACCAGCCAAATGATACAGGCTAGTATGGAAAACAAGGCACTGAAAAAGAGGACCAATTCATGAGATCTAGAACTGTAATTGTCTTCAGTTTCGGTAAAGTCAAGAGCTCCATTATAATAGCCTATTACAAAAAAGAGAAGATGCATAGGGATAATGATGCAAGCAATAGGAACTATTTTAGTGTTCCATACTAAGGGATGATTATGCAATAGATAATTTTGAACTTTTTTTATCATGGGTAGTTATAGTATTAGGATACAAAGAATCGTCTAGTGGAGTTGGAAATGTTTCTAAAATAGAGTAGGGGTACCTTTTGGGTGGCCACCAACTGCATAAAATCATGTACCGATTTTTCTTTAGGAAAGGTAGCGATATAAGTACCACCATTGAATTGCAAGGATTCTATTGCAAGAGATTTAAATAAGTCGGCCAGCACATCTTGTTTCCAATCGCTTTCAAATTCAATGATGAGTTTCTCAACCGATGGGTTTTCTTCATTAGGCGTATCTGCCGTTTCTCGAAGGTTTTTTTGAATTCCGTTTTTCAAGAATATCACTTGATCGGAAGATTTTTCTACTTCATACAATTGTTGGGAACTCAAGATAATCCCAATTGGCCGGAAAGGGGATTTCGCAATGGATTTAAAATCTTCAAGCACCGTTTGCTGCGCAATGATATCTAGATTGGCCAACGGTTCATCTATTAATAAAATTTGGGGTTTACGCAAGAGCATCCGAGCCAACTCAAAACGCATTTTATAACCAGAGGATAAGCTTTTCCAACTGTGGTTTCTAAATTTTCTAAGTCCTAATCGGGAAATAGTTAATTCTACAATCAAATCTATTTCATTGGGTTTGTAGCCATAGGAAACAGCCGTAAATTGTAAATTCTCTAGGAGGGTCCCATACCAGGTATTCGTGCGTTGGGGTATATACACCAACTGAGTTCTCAAATCATACTGATCTTCATACTTAAAATGGTATTTTAATTCACCTTTAGTGGGTGCTAATTCGCCACACAATAGACGAAGTAAAGTAGTTTTACCGTTACCATTTTCACCAACTAATCCTAGGATGTCCCCTTGATAAAGTTCCATGTCTATAGGGCCTAAGGCAAATTGTTTTGACCCATATACTTTTTCTACAGCGTTAAGGGAAACCAGTTTATTAGGCTGCGCTAGGGGTTTTTGAGAAAGAAAGGCATACAACTCATCCAATAGCGTTTGGTATTTTTCTACTTTTTCAGTGGTTTTGTTTTCATGGGTATCCAACCAATTCAAAAACGCAACGGTTTTGATGTAAAAGTCCCTGTTTTCGGTGTCGAGTGTACAATCAATTATTCGTTTGGTCAATATAGAGTAGTCTTCAAACTTTAAGAAGTTGTGCAACTCTTGGAACTGTTTTTCAAATTCATTCATAAGGACGATTATTTGGTATAATTTCTTTTTAATAAGGAATAAATCACCGTATCCAAAAACGTGCCATTCCACATTTCGTTTTCAAGGAGGTGGGCTTCTTTGACAAAACCATTTTTTTGTAATACGCGTTCAGAAGCACTATTGTTAGGATCAATTACCGCTTCTACAGAATGCAACTGCAACTGTTCAAAGCCATAAGTAAGTATGGCGTGAATGGCTTCTGTAACGTAACCCTTTCCATGGTACTCGGTTAAAGCCATATACCCAATTTCGGCTCTGTGATTTTCAGGTTGTATGCGGTAAAACCCGATGTTACCTATATTCGTAGATTCTTCTTTTAGCGTAATACTCCATGTTATAGCGGTGTTCGTTTCCCAGTTGGTATCTACCATTTCAATAAAGGCTAAGGCATCCTCTCTAGTTTTCGCTAACGGACGGGGGATGTATTTCATTAATTCAGGATTTCCCCGAAGGTCTAAAATTACATCAGCATCTGAAGTGTCTATTCTACGTAAGAGCAAACGATCGGTTTCTAAAATGGGGAATGGATGAAAATTGATGGCTAACATGGATATGCTGTAAGGTTAAAAATAGGGTTTGCACCCCTTTTGGATTTCGATTTTAAAAGTAAACAAATAGGAAATAGAAGGTTAAAAATAGCATCACAATCTTTGTAAAATTGCAATAAAGTAAGAATATTATTTATGTATGAATATTATTTGTGTAGTTCATCGATTTTATTTGCATTTAAACAGTAAAAGGATGTAATATTGTATAACCAAATCAAACAATACGTTCTTACTATTTAAAAAACTAAAAGGTGTTTGCCCCACATCTACCTTTTGAAA
>JAHEHJ010000003.1 GCA_024644655.1 Flavobacterium sp. | reverse complement strand
TATTCAAATACAAAACCCAACATATTTTATTGTAAAACAAAAAGATGGCACATATCTGAAATGGAAAACGATATTTTTTGCTGAAGAATAAAAAACTGGCTATAAAGGCGGTTTAGCTCTGCTCTGTTCGTCTAAAGCCACGAGTCACACAATTAATTCGTCAGTTCACTGTCGCTCGAGTGCGAATTTTGTGGTACGTTCACGTTTACGTTTCGCAAGAATTTTTATCTTTAACTGAGAATAAAAGTTCCGAAGTTCGCAACAGTCTATAAGTGTCGGAACGTTAGCCCTAATTATCTAAAAAATGAGACTATTCACCTGCCTTTTTACGATTTTACTATTCAATTGTTCCTTTGCACAAAGAACAAATGAACTTATTAAAGTTGATTCGATACTTCAATACTATACTAAACCCAATGCTCCAGGATTTAGTATCGGGATTATAGAAAATGGAAAACTGATTTATTGTAAAGGCATAGGACTTGCAAATCTTGAAACCGGTACTAAAAATTCTGGAAGTACCATTTTTGGCATTGCTTCACTAGCAAAACAATTGACAGCAGCGTGTATTTGGAGTTTAATTAAAGAAAATAAAATTTCTTTAGATGATGATATCAGAAGGTATATTCCTGAATTCCCATCGTATGGAAAACCCATTTTAGTGCGGCATATGTTGAATCATACTAGTGGTATTCGGAATTATCAAGCGATAATGGAATTGGCTGGATTTGATTATGACACAGAATTTCATGATAATCAAACCCTATTAAAATTAGCTTGCCAGCAAAAAGGATTGAATAGTATTCCCGGAGAAAAAGTGCTCTATGGAAATACGGCATATACCCTGCTAGCTATTATTATTGAACGAATAACGGGTCAAAATTTAGATGCATACGCAAAAGATAAAATCTTTTTGCCTTTAGGTATGAATCATACTTTTTACCGCACTGACCTTACTTCAACAATCCCCAATAGAGCATTAGGCTATGTTCAAAATGATACTACTCGTTTTGAACACCTTACCAGTAATCAAAATACTTATGGTGCAGGTAGTGTTGGTTCTTCCATTGAAGATTTAGCCATTTGGAGTACTATTTTGACTGGATTGCATCCCGACTTTTTGGATTTAACCAAATTTCTGACCACTGTTGAGACATTGCCATCTGGAGACATTGCCAAATATGCGCGAGGCGTAATGGTTGATGAATATAAGAACAAGAAAACTGTTCATCACAGTGGATATGGTCTTGGTGGTCAATCCCAAATTATTGCTTTACCAGAGCTAAAATTAGCAGTCATTATTCTTACCAACTTAGATGCTATAGATCCCTCTCCGCTTTCTTATACGATTTTGGATTTATTTCTACATCTTCAAAATAAGGAACTTCTAAAATCGGCCCAAACATTTCATCACAAAAAGCGCGCGCTTATGAAATATGTAGGACAATACCAGGAACTAAACAGTGATATGAAAATGGAAATTCTTATTGAAAATGACACATTGAAAGCACTTGGAAGTCAAGGAAAGAAGTCGATACCGTTAAAGTCAATTGGGAAAGGGAAATTTGTTCGTTCCAATAATTCTAGTGTTCTTTATGATTTTAGTTCTGCTAAAAAGGAGCAAGCTGATTTAATGGTTTATTTTGGAGGAACACCCTTTTATTTCTCAAAAGCCCAGTTTATTGATGTCAAAACAATCCACTTGACTGATTATGTTGGGCACTATTATTCTGATGAACTTTCTGTTGCCTATGATCTCTATATTGAAAACGGCACTTTGTATGTGAATTATCCCAACCACAACAAGACAAAACTCACCGCTGGTCAAAAAGATGAATTTGGCAATGGGCAACGAATACTCTATCATTTTGTGAGAAATGAAGAACATGAGGTAGTAAAACTATACTTATCAGCCGAGGGAACTGTCAAGAATATTGAATTTATAAAATAAATTGTATCAAACACAATGAAACTACTATTAACCAGTATATTGACGTTTGTTCTAACAGTAGGTTTTGGGCAAGGCGTTCAAAAGAAAAACCCGATTGATTTTTTGCCCAAAGGGTATGTGCTTGTTGAACAAATTAAGGGCGATTTGAATAAAGACGGTAGTGACGATTGTGTTCTTGTTATCAAGGGGACCGACAAAAGTAAATTTGTAACCGATGAATATCGAGGACGATTAGACCGCAACCGAAGAGGTATTCTAGTATTGTTCCATAAAAAAGGCGGGTATGCGTTAGTTCTTAAAAACTATAGCTGTTTTTCATCTGAAAACGAAGATGGTGGGGTTTATTTTGCGCCAGAACTTTCTTTAGAAATCAAAAAAGGAAATTTATATGTTAGTTATGCCCATGGACGATATGGCTATTGGGAATACACTTTTCGATTTCAGCATTCCGATTTTGAACTCATCGGATATGATGATAGTGATAACCACGGCCCTGTTGTCAATAGTGAAACCAGTATTAATTTTTCAACCCGAAAGAAAATTGTAAAAGAAAACACCAACTATGATGCAGAGAGTGGCGAGGAAGTGTTTAGAACCACAGTAACCAAAATACACCAAGACAAATTGATTCGATTATCACTAATCAAAGACTTTGACGAATTGGATATGTACAACTATTGAAAAGTAATTACGGTTCCTACTAGCTAAGGATTATGTATTGCCTCACTGTTTTTGCCTTATAGGGTAGTAGTGATAAAAGACATGGGTTAAAATAGCAACTTAGTGCTAAGTGGTATTGTTGTAAAATTTGTGTTAAGTTCCCGTTTGAATTTCGGAAGAAATTTTATCTTTAACAGATTCGAGGTCATAGGTCGAACGGATGAAAAATAATAATTGGTTCATAAGTTTGCCTCTGCGTTAAGCGCCATCGCTATTGCCAAATAAATAACTATTCTAAAAGAAACCACTATGAAACACTTAAATTTACTGCTAATACTACTTACTTTATTAGCTTGTGATCATACGACAAAAGAGTTGACAGGGTTTGGAGGTTTTGACATTGACACAAATTTTTCATCACTTGAAAAGGCTGCGGAATTTAAAAATACAATGCCTGATGAATATTATTGTAAATCTTTAGAACTTTCTACAGACATCGGAACGGTGTCTGATATCAATATAACTACCGATACAGGAAAAATTATAGAAGTTAAATTCTCTAGCAATGAAAATACGAACATTGAAGCTATTCATAAACAGTTTTTATCATTGAATGCGGGTAAAAAAAGTAAGCGGTTTGAGAATGAGATCGCTATTTTCAATACTTATGATTCTTCAAATGGTACGATTTATTTCATCGACATAGAATATAAAAAGGAGTTGCTGAAAAATGGAAAGCCAAAGCATGATTTTAGTTATTTAAATAAAAAGGCTATTGAAGCGGGTGACAAACTTATCAGGTCTATGGCTAGCAATCATTGATAACAACTGAATACTCTAATTTCTCTAAGAGTTCCTATGAAAAGCCACGCGTTTTGTTAAGAAAAACAATAGGATGCAAAGTCAGGTGGCATTTCCGCAGCGCGGTTTCGAAATTGAGGGAAAGTGTTAAATAAATTCATAATTCCCTCGGCCTAAAATGGAATTCCTTTATCTTTGCCGCCTATTAAAAGCATTCCATGATATTTGATTTATTAGCCAAAGACCCCAATTCAAAAGCCCGTGCGGGTAGTATCACTACCGATCACGGCGTAATTGAAACTCCTATATTTATGCCTGTGGGCACAGTAGCTTCTGTAAAAGGCGTACACCAACGCGAATTGAAAGAAGAAATCAATCCCGATATCATTTTGGGGAATACCTACCATTTGTATTTGCGTCCGCAAACCACTATATTAGAACAAGCGGGTGGGTTGCATAAATTCATGAATTGGGACCGAAACATCCTAACGGATAGTGGGGGATACCAAGTGTATTCTTTATCGGCCAATCGGAAAATTAAAGAAGAGGGTGTGAAGTTCAAATCTCATATTGACGGTTCCTACCATGTGTTTACCCCTGAGAATGTGATGGAAATACAACGTACCATTGGGGCCGATATCATCATGGCCTTTGATGAGTGTACTCCGTATCCGTGTGATTATCGCTATGCGCAACGTTCGATGCATATGACCCACCGTTGGTTAGACCGTTGTATCAATCATTTGGAAAAAGTACCTACCAAATATGGGTATAGTCAGGCTTTCTTTCCCATTGTACAAGGCAGTACCTATAAAGATTTGCGTCAGCAATCGGCCGAGTATATCGCCAATGCGGGAGCGGTTGGAAATGCGATAGGCGGATTGTCTGTAGGAGAACCGGCTGAGGAAATGTATGCGATGACTGAAGTGGTTACAGCGATATTACCAGAAGACAAGCCCCGCTATTTGATGGGCGTGGGAACACCGATTAATATATTAGAAAACATCGCTTTGGGTATTGACATGTTTGATTGTGTGATGCCTACTCGTAATGCCCGTAACGGAATGTTGTTTACGGCACACGGTACAATAAATATCAAAAACAAGAAATGGGCTGATGATTTTTCGCCGGTTGATGAAATGGGAACCACGTTTGTAGACCGCGAGTATACCAAAGCCTATTTGCGTCACTTATTTGCTGCCGATGAATATTTGGGCAAGCAAATTGCTACCATCCACAATTTAGGATTTTATATGTGGTTGGTTCGTGAGGCAAGAAAACATATCTTAGCGGGAGATTTCAGAACGTGGAAAGATATGATGGTGAAACAAATGAATAAACGCTTGTAAGTAGGAGTGACTTCAAAGGATATAGTTTATCTTAAAAACCAAATTACAATACGCAACGGCATATGCTTAAAATAATAGACCGATACATATTAAAACGCTACTTAGTTACATTTTCGGTAATGTTATTGATGTTTATTCCTATTGGGATAGTTATTGATGTATCGGAGAAGGTCAACAAGATGATTGAAAATCATGTGCCTTTTTCTAAGATAGCCCAGTATTATTTGGACTTTACGATTTACTTTGCCAACCTGTTATTTCCAATATTTTTATTTTTATCCATTATATGGTTTACCTCTAAGTTGGCTTCCAACACCGAGATTATTGCCATATTGAGTTCGGGGATATCCTTCTCTCGCTTTTTACGACCTTATATTATTGGGGCTACTATAGTATCTATAGGTGCCTTGGTGATGAGCATCTATTTGGTACCCAGTGCCAGTGGTGGTTTTAAGAATTTCAGGTATATGTATCTGATTGGGAATGGGCAGTCTGAGATGCGGGACAACTCTGATGTGTTTCGACAAATTAGTAAAGACGAGTACATCTATGTGAGTAATTTTAATGATATGTCTAAGATTGCGTTTAATTTTTCGATGGAGAAATTTAAGGGCGATCAGTTGGAATACAAATTGACTGCGAATCGTATCAAGTGGAATGAAGATAAGAAGAACTATACGTTATTCAACTACAAGAAACGTAAGGTAGGCGCTTTAGGTGATATTATAGAAGCCGGGGATAAGAAGGATACCATATTCAATTTTGATTTGGATGATTTAACGCCGGTGGTGTATATAGCAGAGACTTTGAGTTTATCTGATTTGAATAAGTTTATTGATAAAGAGCGTGCTCGAGGGTCGTCCAATATCAATATCTATTTGGTGGTATTGTATAAAAAATACAGTATACCCGTTTCGGCATTTATCTTGACCATTATAGCCGTAGCCGTTTCCTCTATGAAACGCAGGGGCGGTATGGGAGCCAATTTGGCCATAGGTATAGTCATTGCTTTTTCCTTTATCTTTTTGGATAAGATATTTGGGGTATTGGCGGAAAAATCCACTATGCCCCCCTTGATAGCCGTTTGGATTCCGAATATCGTATTTGGAGTTTTAGCCCTTTACCTGCTGCGTAATGCTAAGCGCTAGCGCCAAGAGTTATTTGCATTTACACCTCATAGTTTTTATCTGGGGGTTTACCGCCATATTGGGTGCGTTGATTACTTTGGATGCCTTACCTTTAGTTTGGTTTCGCATGCTGTTGGCTGTTGGGTTTATCCTTTTGTATATAGTGTATAAGAAGACACCCTTGCGAGTAACGCGTATGACTTTGCTTCGTTTTCTAGTAGCGGGTTGTATTATTGCTTTTCACTGGTTTACTTTCTTCAAAGCCATCAAGATTTCCAATGTATCGATTACGTTAGCCTGTTTATCTACGGGAGCTTTTTTTACTTCTATACTCGAACCATTGTTTTACAGTAAGAAGATCGTTTGGTATGAAGTCTTTTTTGGATTACTCGTAGTGTTGGGTTTATATATTATATTTGATGTCGAAGTCCATTATTTTTGGGGTATGGTATTGGCGTTGACCTCGGCATTTTTATCGGCGTCGTTTGCGGTAATTAATTCCCAATTTGTGAAGCAATACGAGCCTGTACTAATATCCTTTTATGAATTACTTGGAGGCGTTTTGTGTTTTACAGTGCTGTTGCTTTTTACCCAAGGATTTACACCTCATTTCTTTAAGCTGTCACTGACAGATTTCTATTATTTATTGATTTTGAGTTCGGTTTGTACAGCCTATGCCTTTATTGCCTCTACATCGGTGATGAAGCATTTGAGTCCATATACGGTGATGTTGACAATTAATTTGGAGCCTATCTATGGTATTATACTTGCCGTACTTTTGTTTAAGGATAAAGAGCGAATGAGTGCCGAGTTTTATATGGGTGCTTGTATTATATTGATTACGGTATTGCTTAATGGGATGATTAAAAACCGTTCGTTTCTCTTTAAAAAGGCGGGTAAGTAGTTTAAAAGTGTTTACAACTAATCTGTAAAAAGTACTTTTATTCACAATTTAAAATTTTATATTTGCTTTTCGATTAAACAAAACAACAATTCTATGGAATATTTAGATTTTGAGCTTCCTATCAAGGAGTTAGAAGATCAACTCGATAAATGCGAATTAATTGGTTCTGAATCCAATGTGGATGTAACGGCTACTTGCAAGCAAATTGAGAAGAAATTAGAAGAAACCAAAAAGAAAATCTATAAAAACTTAACGGCATGGCAACGCGTTCAATTATCGCGTCATCCGAATCGTCCTTATACATTGGAGCATATTACGAATTTGACTAAAGGCACTTTTTTAGAGCTATTTGGTGATCGTAATTTCAAGGATGACAAAGCGATGATTGGAGGATTGGGTAAAATTGATGGACAGTCGTTTATGTTGATTGGTCAGCAAAAAGGAATCAACACTAAGATGCGTCAATACCGAAACTTTGGTATGGCTAATCCGGAAGGATACCGTAAAGCTTTGCGTTTGATGAAAATGGCGGAGAAATTTGGTGTGCCTGTGATTACCTTGATTGACACTCCCGGAGCTTATCCAGGATTGGAAGCAGAAGAACGCGGACAAGGAGAAGCTATTGCGCGAAACATCTTAGAGATGGTTCGATTAAAAGTGCCAATTATCTGTGTGATTGTAGGAGAAGGAGCCTCAGGAGGTGCATTAGGAATAGGAGTAGGAGATCGTGTACTGATGATGGAAAACACTTGGTATTCGGTTATATCCCCTGAATCGTGTTCTTCGATTTTATGGAAAAGTTGGGAGTACAAAGAGCAAGCGGCAGAAGCCCTTAAGTTGACATCAGCTGATATGAAAAAACAAAAATTGGTTGACGATATTATACCCGAACCACTAGGTGGAGCTCATTATGATAAAGAGACTACATTTAAAACGGTTGAAGAATACATCATGAAGGCGTATCGCGAGTTGAAAGACTTATCAACAGAAGAATTAGTATCTCAAAGGATGGACAAATACTGTAACATGGGGGAGTTTAAAGAATAAATTCTTACAAATGATATTTAAATCCGAACCCTTATGGCTTCGGATTTTTTTTTGGTTATTAACAATAATCAACTACTTATTAACATATACCTTGTATAACTCAAGACTTTATATTTTAACAAATTTGTTACTTTCGTTACATGGAAAATTTGAGAAACATTAGCCCCATTAAAGTAGATAAAACTACGATTATCAATTTGGAAAAAGGCAAACTACCCCCTCAGGCATTAGACCTTGAAGAGGCGGTATTGGGTGCTATGATGATTGATAAAAAAGGAGTGGATGAGGTTATTGATATCTTGCAGCCTGATGCGTTTTACAAAGATGCACACAAGCATATATTTGAGGCTATTTTTCAGTTATTCACCGATTCACAGCCTATTGACTTATTAACAGTTTCGGCTCAGTTAAAAAAGAGTGGAAAGTTAGAGTTGGCTGGGGGTGATTTTTATTTGATTCAATTGACACAGAAGATATCCTCTTCTGCCCATATTGAGTTTCATTCTCGTATTATATTACAGAAATTCATCCAACGCAGTTTGATTAAAATTTCTTCCGAAATCATTGAAGAGTCCTATGATGAATCGACCGATGTGTTTGATTTATTGGACAAAGCCGAATCTAAGTTGTATGAAGTTACCCAAGGGAACATTAAACGAAGTTCGGAAACGGCGCAGAGTTTGGTGATACAAGCTAAGAAGCGTATTGAAGAGATTGCCAATAAAGAAGGATTGAGTGGTATAGCCACTGGGTTTGAGAAATTAGATAAAGTAACATCCGGATGGCAGCCATCCGATTTGATTATTATAGCGGCACGTCCGGGTATGGGTAAGACCGCCTTTGTATTGTCGATGGCGCGTAATATGGCGATTGATTTTGGGCATCCTGTAGCTTTGTTTTCCTTGGAGATGTCTTCGGTTCAGTTGATTACCCGTTTGATATCTTCGGAGACGGGATTGTCATCTGAGAAATTGCGTACTGGTAAATTAGAGAAACACGAGTGGGAGCAACTTTCAACTAAAGTTAAAGATTTGGAGAAAGCCCCTTTATATATTGATGACACCCCATCCTTATCTATTTTTGATTTGCGTGCTAAGGCGAGACGATTGTCGTCCCAACACGGAATTAAGTTAATCATAGTCGATTACCTTCAATTGATGACAGCAGGAGGTAATGGAAAAGGAGGCGGTAATAGAGAGCAAGAGATTTCTACGATTTCTCGAAACTTGAAAGCCTTGGCAAAAGAATTGGAAGTACCTGTAATTGCCTTATCACAGTTGTCTCGTGCTGTAGAGACAAGGGGTTCTAGCAAACGACCATTATTATCGGATTTGAGGGAGTCGGGTGCGATTGAGCAAGATGCGGATATCGTATCGTTTATTTACCGTCCTGAGTATTATAAAATTGACGAATGGGATGATGATGAACAATCGCCAACCCAAGGTCAGGCTGAGTTTATTATTGCCAAGCACCGTAACGGTTCGTTAGAGAATATTCGATTGAAATTCATAGGTAACTTAGGGAAGTTTGATAATTTGGAAGAGCATGGAAGTTCTTTTGACGATTTGCCTTCTAAGATGAATATGGATGACAATCCGTTTATCACCAAGAATTTGCCCACGCCCAATGAAGCTTTTGGAAGCAACATCAACCGAGGGCATGACGATAGCGAAGTTCCTTTTTAATATAGTAATCTCCCATTTTGTTCCTTCAAAATGGGATTTTTTTATGTTTTTCTTCACAGTAAAACTGTTATCTTTGGGAGGTTAATAATTCCGAAATGTCAAAAAAGTTAGTATATCTATTCTTGGTTTTGGTCTCTTTTAGTGCAAGAGCCAACTTCATCTTGTTGCCTATGGATGAAGCCACACAAAAGAATCATTTGAAGGCCTATGGGATTACCTATTGGGCATTGGACAAGCAATACAAGGCCAGCTGGTTGTTGAATTATCGCGGAGGCTCCTTTTTATTGCCTGATGCTCCCGATATTCGTCGGGAATGTCAAATTAGAGGTGTGAGTTTTGAGTTGTTGACCGATGCAGAAGAAGCTTCTATATTGGCTGAAATATCTAGTCCGTCTCAGAATATGGAGACAGTAGTTTTAGAAAAAGCACCCAAGATTGCGGTGTATTCACCACCGGGTAAGCAACCTTGGGATGATGCCGTGACAATGGTGTTGACCTATGCCGAAATTCCGTTTAAAGTGGTGTATGATGAAGAGGTCATGGGAGACCAATTGATATTGTATGATTGGTTGCATTTGCATCATGAGGATTTTACGGGTCAATATGGAAAGTTTTATGGGGCGTATCGAAATGCACCTTGGTATATAGAGCAAAAGCGTGATGCAGAGGCATTAGCTACTAAGTTGGGCTTTTCCAAAGTATCCCAAGAGAAATTGGCTGTAGCTAAGAAGATACGTGATTTTGTGATTGGAGGCGGATTCATGTTTGCCATGTGTTCGGCTACGGATAGTTTTGATATTGCTTTGGCGGCTGATGGAGTAGATATATGCGAACCTATGTTTGATGGAGATGACAGTGATGCTAATTATCAATCGCGTGTGGATTATACCAAGACCTTTGCTTTTAAAGATTTTATTTTGGACCGCAAGCCCGACCATTATGAGTTTTCGGATATTGATATGACTGAAAAACGCAAGATTCCTTTTGAGAAAGATTATTTCACATTGATGGAATTTTCGGCCAAATGGGATGTGATTCCGAGTATGTTGTGTCAAAATCATACCCAATTGATTAAAGGATTTATGGGACAGACCACTTCATTTGACAGTGCGTTAATTAAGTCTAATGTATTGGTGTTGGGTAAAAATGAATTGAATGATGAAGCTCGGTATATTCATGGCCAAAAAGGAAAAGGCTTTTTTACTTTTTATGGAGGACATGATCCTGAAGATTATCAACACCGTGTAGGGGATGAGCCTACGGTATTGGATTTACATCCGAATTCACCGGGGTTCCGATTGATCTTAAACAATGTATTGTTTCCAGCGGCTAGAAAGAAACCGCAGAAAACGTAATAGAAATTCCAATATTTAAAATTCCAAATTCCAAACCTGAGAGGAGATTTTCTTCAGCAGTCGCTTTGCTAGTATGTTAATTCACGCTATCGGGGTTTTCGATTCATGCCCCTTTTTGGATATCCTGTATGATTTTAAGATGATGACGGGTATGTAATTTTAAAAACCATAGAGCTGATTTTAATTTTAAATCACCAAAAATAGGATGAGTGAAATAACTATGGGCTGGAAGTTTTTCCAAATCGGTAATTTGCTTTTTTGCCAATTCCATTTTTAAGATTAATCCCTCTATAGTTATATTATCCGATGGGTTAACGGAATTAGGTGCTTTTGCTTTGCCTCTTGGAATTGTATTGATTATTGTGAGTAAGAGTCGGGTTTTATTGAATTTCCATTTGTAATTGTCTGGATTCGATTTTTTGAGTTCGTTAATCACTCCGATTAGTACTAATAGACTATGGTCAATTTGCCAACCAATGGTTGATTGAGAAACAGATGCATTAGTTTTTTCGTAATCTGGAATAGATGACTCTAATTGAGTTATAAGCTTAAATAGTTGTTTCATTTGACTTCAAATATAAAATCCCAAATTACTATTTGGGATTTTATATATTGGGTTTATTTATTATTATCAATTACATAATTCAGCACTTTGGTCATTAAGTGTACGCGGTCTTTCCCAAGAACGTTATGTTTGTGCATAGGGTAGGCGAAGAAGTCAACTTGTTTTTGGGCTTCCACAAATTTTTTGATTAGGGAGAAGTTGTTTTGCATTACTACCACATCATCGCTGGTACCGTGGATAAGCAGTAATTTACCTTTCAAGTCTTTCACATAATTAAGTGTACTGGCTTCCTCAAACCCTTTTTGGTTTTCTGCGGGTGTATCCATATAACGTTCCCCGTACATGATTTCGTAGTATTTCCAATCGGTTACCGGTCCACCGGCAACCCCCACTTTAAACACATCCGGTTTGCGCAACATTAGGGATGTTGTCATAAAACCTCCAAAGCTCCATCCATGGACAGCAAGGCGGTTGGCGTCTACATAAGGTAAAGATTTTAAATAGTCAACCCCTTTCATTTGGTCTTCCATTTCGTTAACTCCAAGTCGACCGTGGATTACACTTTCAAAAGCGAATCCTCTATTGTCAGACCCTCTGTTGTCTACTGTGAATACGAGATACCCTTGTTCAGCCATCCAATACATCCAAAGGTTGGCTCCGTCCAAATAACTATTGGTAATCATTTGGGCGTGGGGTCCTCCGTATACGTATACTAAAACAGGATATTTTTTGGTAGCGTCAAAATCACTAGGTTTGATAAGTCGCGTATACAGGTCGGTTGTTCCATCAGCTGCTTTAATCGTTTTGATTTCGGCAGTACCCATTACATAGCCATCATATTTGTTTTTGCTGGTTAGAAGAACTGTAGCTTTACCTTTTTTGTCATATAGTAATGATTTAGAAGGTGTTGTGTGATTGGAATATTCATCAAAGAACCAGTTTCCATCGGTTGAAATGCTTAGTGTATGAACACCAAGGTCTTTGGTGATCAATGTTTGTTTTCCTTTTAGGTCTACTTTATAAGCCAACATATTGGTTGGATTTTCTCCAGTTGCCGAGAAATAGATTTCGTTTCCTGCTGGGTTGGTTCCTAGAATTTCACGAGTTGGGAATTTATTGGCTGTTAATTGTTTGATTAATTTACCTTCAATAGAGTAGTAGTACAGGTTTTGGTATCCCTCTTTTTCACTGAACCACACAAAATTGTTTGAGGTCGTACTTGGGAAAAAAGCTTCGTGTTCGGGTTCCACCCAGTTGTCGTTTTTTTCATTCAGTAGGGTTCTGATATAAGCACCCGTTGCGGCATCGTATAGATTGAGCGACATATCGTTTTGTCCTCTATTTAATTCGGCAATCAAGATGTATTTTTCATCAGGAGACCAGGCTACATTGGTTAAGTAATCGTCGCTATTTCCTTTTGGAGTAATAAATACTGTTTTGGCAGAAGCAAGCGAATAGATACCAAGTCTTGGTTTTTCTGATTTTTGTCCAATCATTGGGTATTTGATAGACTCTAGTTTTCCAGGTGTTTCGGTGATATCGAGTAAGGGATAATCGGCTACTTCTGATTGGTCTTTTTGATAAAAGGCAATACAGCTAGATTTAGGTGACCAGAAGATTCCGTTATTGATACCAAATTCGTTACGGGCTATGAATTGTCCTGATACAATGGCTTCATTGGTTTCTTGGGTAATGGCAATTTTTTCTTGTTTTTTATTGAAGTAATATAGATTGTTTTTTTCTGTAAAGGCAACTAGAGAATGAGACGAGTCAAAAGTATCATTTTCGGCAGTATCGGGTAGCGATTGAATCAGAGAACCCGTTTTGGTTGAAATATTGAAGGTATAGTACTTGGTTTCTTCTTTGATACGAAGTGTAGTACTATTGGTCCAAGTCATCCCAAAAAAACTTTTCAGTTTAGTGCCTAAGACTTTATTGATGTCGGTTAATGTGATTAATTCAGTGGCTTTGGCCTCTGAGGTGGTAGCCGTCATCATTTTGGTATATGAATCCGTATAATACACGTATTGGTTAGTATTTGGAATCCATTGGAATCCAATCATTTTATCGGCTCTAAAAGCACGATTTTGTTGCATTACAGCTTCGTCAAGGCTTATTTTTTTTAGTTGTCCAAACGATTGGAAAGCCAAGAAAAGGCTAAAAAAAACAATAATTTTCTTGTTCATAATAGGAGTTTGTTTGTTGTGGTAAATGTATAAAAAAAGGATAATGTTTTGGGTGTAAACAGTATCCTTGAGTTTTGTATGCAATTTTTGGCCGGTACTACTTATTCAGCGATACGGCGCAGTTTATTTTTGTCTACGATTTTAATGCGTTTGCCCACTAATTCGATCCATCCTCCTTTGTTGAATTCGGAAAGTAAGCGAATACAGCTTTCTGTGGCAGTACCAATCATTCCGGCTAATTCTTCACGAGACAATTGGACGCGAAGCGTACCATCTGATTCAAGACCGAAGTTTTCTTCGAGATAGATTAGCGTAGTAGCTAAACGTTCTTTTACACTTTTTTGGGCCATATCCACCATGTGGTCGTCAGAATCCTTTAAGTCTCCACAAATGGTTTTCATCACATTCATAGAGAAGTTATTATTTTGTGTAAAAAATTGAATGATTTCGCTTTTAGGTATGAAACACACTTCCATGTCTTCCATGGCTACCGCACTTAAGTTGGCGGGTTCATCACTAATTACGGAACGTTGGCCTAATAACTCTCCCGGTTTGATTAATTTGACGATTTGGTCTTTTCCGTTAGAGCTTAGTTTGGATAATTTACAGACACCTTCTTTGATGCAATAAATACCATTTGTAACTTCACCTTCTTCAAAAATAGGTTCCCCTTTTTTGATAGTGTAAGAAGTTTTACATTCTGCCATTTTTAAGAGTTCTTCCTTGTTTAGAGCTTTTAAAGAGCTAAACTGCCTTACAATACAATGTTCGCATTTACTCATAAAGAGGTGAATTTTATTATAGGTACAAATATATATAATGTATGACAATTATCATATATTTATAGTAAAGAAAAAAAGATTTTTGCATTAGGTAAAATGAGCAAATTATGAATACATCACAGTGTTATCATTGTGGTAATGAAGTCGTAAAAAAGGAAGAAGTTATTTTTGACGAAAAAAGCTTTTGTTGTACGGGTTGTAAGACCGTTTACGAAATTTTTAGTCAAAATGATTTGACTTGTTATTATGATTTTCAAGCAGCACCTGGTGCTACACCACAAGACATCAAGGGGAAATATGATTTTTTAACTAATGAGAGTATTCTTGGTAAACTTTTGGAATTTCAAGAGCAGACTACGAGTATTATTACCCTTTATATTCCGCATATCCATTGCAGTTCTTGTATTTGGATTTTGGAAAATCTACAAAAACTAGAGCCAGGCATAGGTGCGTCACAGGTCAACTTTCCTGAGAAAAAGGTTCGCATCACATTTAATCCAGAGAAGACTAGTTTACTCAAGATCGTAGAAATGCTATGTTCGATTGGTTATGAGCCCTATATCAGTTTAGAAAACTACACAGAAGGGAAGAAAAAAGTTGATCGTTCGTTGATTTATAAAATTGGAGTAGCTTTTTTCTGTTTTGGTAACATTATGTTGTTATCCTTTCCAGAGTATTTTGAAGTCAATGAATTTTGGATAGACCAATATAAAGGTTTTTTTAGGTGGTTGATTTTTGCCTTGTCACTCCCGGCTTTTATTTATTCGGCATCGGGTTACTATGTAGCAGCCTATCGAAGTATACGACTTGGACTTTTGAATATTGAAATTCCTATTGCTTTAGGAATAGTTGTCATGTTTGTGCGCAGTACGGTTGATATTGTCTTTAATTATGGGCAAGGATTTTTCGATAGCATGTGTGGTTTGATATTCTTTATGTTATTAGGGAAGTTGTTTCAGCAAAAGACGTATGATTTTTTATCCTTTGAGCGGGATTATAAATCCTACTTTCCAATAGCGATAACTAAAATTTTGGCTGATGGAACCGAAGAAGCCATACAAGTTTATGCCATAGAAAAAGGAGATCGGTTGTTGATTCGAAATCAAGAGTTGATACCTGTTGATGGTATATTGATTTCAGAGACGGCATCTATTGATTATAGTTTTGTAACTGGGGAAGCGGTTCCGATTGCTAAAAAATCTGGAGACAAGATTTATGCAGGTGGGAAACAGTTGGGCAAAGTGATTGAAATGGAAGTATTGTTTTCGGTATCTCAAAGTTATTTGACCCAGTTGTGGAGCAATGATATATTCCAAAAGAGAGTAGAGCAGAAGCACAAGTCTATCACGGATACCATCAGTCGTTATTTCACTCCAGCATTGTTGTTATTGGCTGTAGTATCTTTTATGTATTGGATTTTTATAGATGTTTCAACTGCTTTTAATGTGTTTACAGCCATTTTGATTGTGGCTTGTCCGTGTGCGTTAGCTTTGACCGCTCCTTTTACTATAGGGAATGTATTGCGCATTATGGGTCGCCGAAAAATGTATTTAAAGAATGCATTGGTAGTAGAGCAATTGGCTAAAGTGGATACCGTAGTATTTGATAAAACGGGTACGATAACCACGAATAAAAAAACAGCCATTACGTATGAAGGGGAAGTATTGAATGAATTTGAGTTGACTTTATTGAGCAATGCATTGCGGGGTTCTAATCATCCATTGAGTCGACGGTTGTATGAGTTTATATCCCTAAGTGATAGAAAAGAAGTTGTGCATTTTGAGGAGCAGACGGGGAAAGGGATTTTTGCGGAATTTAAGGATGGAACAGTTAAGTTGGGTTCCTCACAGTTTTTGGCCCACATGAGTGAAAGCACCCATAAGAAAACCAAAGTTCATGTGGAGATTAATGGAGTGTATAAAGGAAGTTATGTGTTTAACAATCAATATCGTGCAGGGTTAGAGCAAATGTTTGCTTCACTGTCCACACGGTATAATTTAGTAGTTTTATCGGGAGATAATGATGGAGAGCGTAAGATACTTGAAAAGATGTTGCCTTCCACTACGACCTTAGTATTTAATCAAAAGCCCGAGCAAAAATTAGCCTATATAGAGCACTTACAGAACGAAGGTAAAAATGTCATGATGGTTGGAGATGGTTTGAATGATGCAGGAGCTTTGGCACAAAGTAATGTAGGGATATCTCTTTCAGAGAACGTCAATGTATTTTCGCCGGCTTGCGATGGGATATTGGATGCTGTGCAGTTTGATAAGATTGATTTCTTTTTGAGGTATTCTAAAAATGCTATGAGAACTATTTATATGAGTTTTGGGTTATCCTTGTTGTATAATGTGGTAGGATTGAGTTTTGCGGTTACTGGAAATTTATTACCTATAGTAGCGGCAATAATAATGCCTTTGAGTACCATTACCATAGTAAGTTTTGTTACGATCATGAGTAATTATTATGCTTCTAGAAAGTAACATTGTTAATCTGAACTATTATTCATAAATTCACATGATATCAAATTTACGCAGTATGATAATTATCATATTTTAAAAAAGGTTACCCTATTAATTTTGCTAAACACAAACTAGAGGTATGAGTGTTATATATTTATTAATATCCATAAGCATTATCGTTGCTGCTGCATTCTTATATGCATTTTTACGTGCAGTGAGAACAGGACAATATGATGATGATTATACTCCATCAGTCCGAATGCTTTTTGACGATGAATTAGTTACAAAATCAAAACCAATTACAAATAAAGAAGAACAAAAACCAATTTAATTATGGAAATGCAACAATTTTATTACGACAACAAAATTGTAAAGAAGTTTCTCTACGCTAGTATCATATTTGGCTTAGTAGGAATGTTAGTAGGGCTATTATTAGCCGTATTTTTTCTTTTCCCCAACTTAACAGATGGAATATCATTTTTAAGTTTTGGAAGATTGAGACCTTTACATACGAATGCTGTTATTTTTGCCTTTGTGGGTAATGCGATGTTTGCGGGAGTTTATTACTCTTTGCAGCGCTTACTAAAAGCTAGAATGTTCAGTGATTTTTTAAGCAATCTTCATTTTTGGGGATGGCAATTAATTATCGTAGCGGCAGCTATTTCGCTTCCGTTAGGATATACCACTTCTAAAGAGTATGCTGAATTAGAATGGCCTATTGATATAGCCATTGCTTTAATTTGGGTAGCTTTTGGTATTAACATGATCGGTACCATTTTAAAACGTAGAGAACGTCACTTATATGTGGCTATTTGGTTTTACATTGCTACATTCATCACCGTTGCTGTTCTTCACATTTTCAACAGTTTAGAATTACCGGTATCGGCTATGAAAAGTTATTCGGTTTATGCTGGAGTTCAAGATGCTTTAGTACAGTGGTGGTATGGACATAATGCGGTAGCCTTTTTCTTGACTACTCCGTTCTTAGGAATGATGTATTATTTTGTGCCAAAAGCGGCTAATCGTCCTGTGTATTCATATCGATTATCTATTATCCACTTCTGGTCGTTAATATTTATTTATATCTGGGCTGGACCACACCATTTATTATATTCTACATTACCTGATTGGGCTCAAAACCTTGGTGTTGCCTTTTCAGTAATGTTGATTGCTCCATCTTGGGGAGGTATGATTAATGGATTGTTAACGCTACGTGGTGTTTGGGATAAAGTACGTACTGATGCGGTATTGAAATTCTTTGTAGTAGCTATTACAGGTTATGGTATGGCTACCTTTGAAGGTCCGATGTTATCTCTTAAAAATGTAAATGCTATTGCGCATTTTACGGATTGGATTATTGCACACGTACACGTAGGAGCTTTAGCTTGGAACGGATTCATGATATTCGGTATGATTTATTGGTTGATTCCAAGAATGACTAAAACCACTTTATACTCTGATAAATTAGCCAATTTCCATTTTTGGATTGGAACATTAGGTATCGTATTGTATGCATTACCAATGTATGTAGCTGGATTTACACAAGCTTCTATGTGGAAACAATTCAAACCAGATGGAACTTTACAATATGGTAATTTCTTAGAAACCGTTACTCAAATCATGCCAATGTATTGGATGAGAGCTATAGGAGGGTCATTCTATTTAATAGGTATGTTGGTTTTAATATACAATGTGATTAAAACAGTTAAACAAGGAAGTAAAGTTGAAGACGAATTGGCTGAAGCACCTGAATTGACTAAAATAATCCCAGGAAGATTAAAAGGAGAGAAATTCCACCCATGGTTAGAACGTAGACCTATCCAAATGACATTATTGGCTACAGTGGCTATTTTAATTGGAGGTATTATCCAAATTATACCAACCATTATGGTTAAATCCAATATTCCAACAATTGCGGCGGTTAAACCGTATACTCCATTAGAATTACAAGGTCGTGACCTTTATATTCGTGAAGGATGTGTGGGATGTCACTCTCAAATGATTCGTCCGTTCCGTTCTGAAGTAGTTCGTTATGGTGAATACTCTAAATCAGGAGAATATGTATATGATCATCCATTCTTATGGGGATCTAAACGTACTGGTCCGGATTTGCATAGAGAAGGAGGAAAATACAATGATAACTGGCATTTCAATCATATGTGGAATCCACAAAGTATTTCACCAGGATCTATTATGCCTGCTTACAAATGGTTATTTGATAATAAAGCGATGGATTATTCTAGTACAGAAGCTAAAATGAAAGCCATGAGAACTATAGGAGTACCTTATACTGATGCTGATATTGCTAATGCAAAACAAAGTATTGAGAATCAATCTTCTACTATAGAGAAAAACTTGTACAACGATCCAGATTTTGTAAAATCGTACAATGATAGTAAAGAAAAAGCGGCTGCTAAAGGAGAAGCTTTTGTTCCTATGAAAGATCGTGAAATTGTAGCTTTAATAGCGTATTTACAACGTTTAGGTACAGATATTAAAGTAAAAAACAATAAATAGTAGAGCTATGTTAAAGTTTGTTCAACATAATTTAGAAACGATAGCGGGTGTTGCGATATATCCAATAATCTCTCTACTTATTTGCTTTACTTTTTTTGTGGGTCTGTTCTTTTGGGTGTTTACCTATAAAAAAGAAAAGATTCAGGAATTGAGTGAACTTCCAATCAAAGAATAATTAACAAAAAGATTAAACCATGAAAAAATTAATTCCAGTATATGTTAGAGTACCGTTGATTTTTGCCTGTGTCTTTGGGGCATTGGAATATTTCATCGACTCTGGTGACAGACCCGCTTTTGTCAAATATCCAATGGTAGCTTTGTTTTTAGTAGTATTCCTTTTTTTATTGATAGCAATTGAAATTGTAATAAGTGCTGTAGATAATGTAACCTATCATTTATTGACAGAAGATCAAAAACAACAATTGGTAGATGCACAAACAATACCGTTTACAGAAAGTGCTTTTTACCAAAATATTTTGAAAAAATTGACTCGTTCAAAAGGTATTGAACAAGAAGCCGATGTAATGCTTGATCACAATTATGATGGTATACGCGAGTTAGATAATGTATTGCCACCTTGGTGGGTTTACTTATTCTATGCAACTATTATTTTTGCAGGAGTATATTTAGTACGTTTCCATATTGCGGGAGATTATAATCAAGATCAAGAGTTTCAAACAGAAATGAAAGATGCTCAAGCTGCTGTTGACGCTTATATGAAAACGGCACCTGATACCATGAGTAAAGATAAAGTTACTTTATTGACAGATGCTCCTAGTTTAGCAGCTGGTAAAACTATCTTTATGGCTAATTGTGTTGCTTGTCATAAAGCGGATGCAGGTGGTCAAATAGGTCCTAATTTAACCGATCATTTTTGGATTAATGGAGGAGGTATTAAAAATGTATTTAATACTATTATGGAAGGTGGTCGTGATGGAAAAGGGATGATTTCTTGGAAAGCCACTATTAAGCCATCAGATATTCAAAAAGTAGCTAGTTATGTATTGTCACTTCAAGATTCTAATCCTGCAAATGCAAAACCAACAGAATTGGAAGCTAAAGAATGGAAAGAAGAGGTTGTGGCACCAGCAGCAAAAACAGCCACTGATACTTTGAAAGTTGCTAGTAAATAATAATACTAATAAATAATAAATACAATGTCCAACGAGCACGAAGATGATTTTAGAGATAGTATTAGTACTATTGATGCAAAAGGCAAACGCGCTTGGATTTTTCCAAAAATTCCAAAAGGAAAATTATATGAGCGCAGAAAATGGTTGAGTTATTTTTTATTACTGTTTCTTTTTTCTGCGCCCTTTATAAAGGTTAACCACCATCAGTTCTTGATGTTCAATGTGTTAGAGCGTCGATTTAACTTATTTGGTTTTCCTTTTTGGCCTCAAGATTTTCACATATTTGTGATTATTATGATTATTGGGGTTGTCGGTTTGACTTTGTTCACGGTAGCATTTGGACGAATATTTTGCGGATGGTTTTGTCCTCAAACCATATTTATGGAAATGGTATTCCGCAGAATTGAATTTTGGATAGAAGGGGATAGAGGAGCTCAAATTCGTTTATCGAAACAAGAATGGAATTCAGAGAAAATTGGAAAACGATTGGTAAAATGGTTTATCTTTTTTGTGATTTCGTTTTGGATTGCGAATGTTTTTTTGGCGTATTTGATTAGTAGTGATAAATTGATCTTACTGATAAAAGAGGGGCCAGAAAATAATAAGAGTACACTAATAGCCTTATTGATATTTACAGCCGTATTTTATTTTATATATGCTTGGTTTAGGGAGCAAGTTTGTTTAATTGCTTGTCCTTATGGAAGAATGCAAGGTGTTCTTTTAGATAACAAATCTATCAATGTTTCGTATGATTATGTTCGTGGCGAAAAAGAATTGGGAAGAGCCAAGTTTAATAAGAATGAAGATAGAGCATCATCTGGTAAGGGAGATTGTATCGATTGTAATTTATGTGTTCATGTCTGTCCGACAGGAATTGATATCCGCCACGGTACGCAGTTAGAATGTACTAATTGTACGGCTTGTATTGATGAGTGCGATTCGATGATGGAAAAAGTAGGATTACCTACAGGATTGATTCGCTATGCCAGTGAAGACGAAATTTCTAAAAATGAAACTTTTAAGTTTACGAATAGAATGAAAGGATATGTTGCCATATTGGCCATATTAACTGGAGTTTTTATTGGGATGTTATTTTTGAGAAATGAGGTTGAGGCTACTATACTTCGTTTACCAGGACAATTATTCCAACATAAAGGGGATAAAATAAGTAATATATATACATTTAAAATAGTAAATAAAACCTCTGTTAATTTTGATCATGTCCATATTGAATTGATTACTCCTAAGGGAGAAGTTAAGATGGTTGGGCCACATGATTTTAAAGTGCCAAAGGAAGGCATTACAGAAGGAACTTTATTTATAGAGATTAAACAAGCTTTATTAGAAAGTGACAAAACAAAATTAACACTAGAAGTGTTTAATGGAACTAACTTGATTGATACGGAAAGCACCAATTTCTTGGGGCCTAGAAGTTTCGATTAGCAAATAAAATAGGTGTGAGCAAGATTAAAATTAATTGGGGAACTGCAATTGTAATAGCATTTGCGTTATTTATGGGTTTTATATTGTTTTTTGTTTTCAGAGTACAATCGGATCACAAATATGATAATGAACTTGTAACAGAAGAATATTATAAAAAAGAAGCTTTAGTACAGAATGATATTGACAGCGAACAAAATGCGAATGCATTAAGTGAAAAGTTAGCTATTGTTACTACTGAGGAAGGAGTACAAATTAACTTTCCAAAAGATTTAGATTTTACATCCATTAAAGGAACAGTATCTCTATATAGACCGTCTAACCAAAAGCTAGATTTTGCTATCCCAATTGCATTATCTACTTCCGATTTGCTCATACCTAAAAAGAATCTGGTTGGCGGTCTTTGGGATATTACAGTACAATGGACTTATCAAGGGAAATCGTATTTGAATAAAAAAGAAATCTATTTTTAATAGAAGGCTTATATTTGTATTCAAATGTTATTTACAGCTTTTATATTCGGTTTAGTTTCTAGCTTGCACTGTATAGGTATGTGTGGCCCAATTGCCATGATGTTGCCTGTATCTCGAAACAACCCTGCTAAAAAAGTTTTTCAAATACTTTTATATCATGCCGGTCGATTAACTTCTTATGCAACCTTAGGGTTGCTTTTTGGTTTGTTGGGTAAAGGTTTATATATGGCTGGATTTCAACAACGATTATCTATTGTTGTTGGTGTTTTGATGATCCTTATTGCTTTAGTTCCAGAGCGTGTATTTGCTCGATATAATTTCTCTAGACCAATATACATTTTGATTTCAAAAGTAAAGAGTAATTTAGGTCAGCAATTTAAAAGAAGTAGTCCTGATGCGTTATTTACCATAGGATTATTTAATGGTTTATTACCTTGTGGATTGGTTTATGCTGCTTTATTTGGAGCCATTGCAATGCAACATGTGACTTTAAGTATTGCCTATATGATATTATACGGTTTGGGTACAGTCCCTTTAATGAGTGCAGTAGTATATATTGCAAATTTTTTATCTAATCCCTTTCGATCTAAATTACAGCGATTAGTACCCTTGATAACTGTAATTATCGGTGTCTTATTTGTGCTTAGGGGTATGGGAATGGATATACCTTATATATCTCCTAGTTCTTTAAATTTATTTGTAAAGGCTAATGCTAATTGCCATTAGGGATTAATAAAAAGGATATAAGGGGTTTTTATCTTCAAAATGACTTATACAGTCATTGAAAACAATTGTGTTTTAGGAGCGTTTCTTTTGAGTCTTAAATCAAAAGCCATACAAATATTTCTAACAAATGGTTTTCCTTTGTCTGTTACGCGTAGTTTATCATTTCCAATTTCGATAAGCCCATCTTTTTTGAGTTCTTCCATTCTGTTAATGATTTCAGTAGAAATCACTTGTTTATAAAAGTCATCTTCAATCCAGGTTGTTTCAAATTGGCACATTAAATTTAAAATATGTTTGCGTATGATTAAATCCTCATCGGTTAGTACATGACCTCTAAAAACAGGGAGTTCATTTTGTTCTAATCGATCATAATAGGCTTCAATTTCTTTTTCGTTTTGTGCAAAAGCATACCAACTGTCACTTATGGATGATACTCCTAGTCCAATCATTAGTTGTGTTTTTGATGCTGTATATCCCATAAAATTACGATGTAAATTACCTTCTTGAAAAGAAGTATACATCGAATCATTTTTAAGTGCAAAGTGATCCATTCCGATTTCAAAATAGCCTTTTTTGGCTAATAAATCTTTACCTTCTTCGTATAAAGTTCTTTTCGCATCATCTTTTGGTACATCTTCGTCTTTAAAACCTCTTTGTCCATTTCCTTTAATCCATGGCACATGTGCGTAGCTATAAAAAGCTAATCGGTCAGGAGATAGTGAATTTGTTTTATCTATAGTATCAATTACATTATCAAGAGTTTGGAAAGGTAAGCCAAAAACCAAATCATGTGAAATGGAAGTATATCCTATTTCTCTAGCCCAAAATGTTACTTTGGCTACGTTGTGAAAGGGTTGAATTCTATGAATGGCAGTTTGTACTTTTTCGTCATAGTCTTGAACTCCAAAACTTACTCTTCTAAATCCAAGGTCAAAAAGTTTTTGTAAATGAGCTCTAGAAGTATTGTTTGGATGACCTTCAAAACTAAATTCATGTTCATTGGCAATTATTGATTCATTTAAAATGCCTTCAATTAGATGTTCTAAATTTTCTGGTGAAAAGAATGTTGGAGTTCCACCTCCTAAATGAATTTCTTTTATAATTGGTTTTTTTGGAAATATTTCACAATATAATCTCCATTCTTTTAACACTGCTTCAATGTATGGATGTTCTACCTCATGTCGTTTCGTAATTCTTTTGTGGCATCCACAGAATGTGCACAAACTTTCACAAAATGGTAGGTGAATATATAAGCTAATCCCTTCTGAGGCATTACTTTCTTCAAAACTTTTTATAAAGGAAGTTTCCCATTTAGAGGAAGAAAAAGTAGATTCATCCCAATATGGAACAGTTGGATAGCTGGTATATCTTGGACCAGGAACATTATATTTTTGTACTAAAGAAATTGACATCACATATTATTTGTAGGACCAAAAGTATAATGTCTTTTCATAATTTTACATGACAATTGTCATTTAAATAAAAAATCCTCACGAGGAGGATTATTATTTAAATTTTTGAAGTCCACCCAAAGGTGTCTTCAGCTAATTTATATTGTATTTTAGTGAGTTTGTCTTTTAAGTCTAAGGCGATTGAATTTTCTAATTTAGGTAATTCATAATATACATCTTTATATGAAAAACCAACAATTGGGTTTACTACAGCAGCAGTTCCAGCACCAAAAATTTCTTTAAGTGTTCCGTCTTTAGCAGCAGCAACTAATTCGTCAACAAGCACTGATCGAACTTCAACTTTAATTCCTTCGCGTTTAGCTAAATCTATTAAACTTTTTCGAGTAACTCCATCTAAAATTCGTTCGCTTGTTGGTGCTGTATAAATGGTATCATTAATTCTAAAGAAAACATTCATAGTACCGGCTTCTTCTAATTTAGTATGTGTAGCATCATCGGTCCAAATAATTTGTTGGAACCCTTGTTCTTGTGCTAATTTTTGAGGATAAAATTGAGCAGAATAATTACCTGCAGCTTTGGCAGCACCTATACCTCCATTTGCAGCTCTACTAAAATGTTCTGCTATAATAACTTTTACTTCCCCTGAATAATAGGAGCGAGCAGGAGATAGTATAATCATAAAACGATATTGAGTTGAGGGTTGAGCAATAACGCCAGAACCAATAGCAATCATAAAAGGTCTAATGTATAATGTATTGCCTAATCCTTTTTTCACCCATTCGCGGTCAATATCGACTATAGTTTTTAATCCACCAATAAATATATCTTCAGGAACTTCGGGCATAGCCATTCTAACTGCCGATTTATTAAATCGAACTAAATTCTCATCAGGTCTAAAAAGCCAAACATCATTATTTTCATCTTTGTAGGCTTTCATTCCTTCAAAGATAGCTTGTCCATAATGAAAAACTTTAGCAGAAGGATCTATTAAAAAAGGTTCATAAGCCTTTATAATTGGTTTTTGCCATTTCCCATCTTTGTAATCACAAATCAACATATGGTCTGTAAATACATTTCCGAAGGCTAGATTTTCGAAATCAACTTCGTTTATTTTTGAGTTAGAAGCTTTAACTATATCGATTTCGGAGAGGTGTTTTATTGTCATTTAAAATGCAAATTTATGGAGAAAGATATTTAAATTATTGATTAGCAATATGTTAAAATGACTTTCTAGTGATACTAGTTGAATTGTTAATTTTTTGTAAAACTAATAAAAATATATTAGCATTTTGCATTGCTTTAAATTATTGAAAACTTTTTTTATATTATAAATTTATTTACAATTTAAGGTTGTTTTTTATAATAAACGATAAAAGAAATGCGCAATATTGGGTGCGAAATTGTTAATCTCATTATATTTGCATTCTAATTAATTTCAAAATCATGAAAAAAATAAATTTAGTACTACTTACTTTTATATTAGTTGCAACTACAGGAATTGCTCAAACTAAAAAATCAAAATTTAATATTAATGATTATGCTTTGTTTGGTGATAAGTTTAAGGTAGGCAATGTATTGACTAAAGCCGCAATGTTGAATAAATACAAAACATTAAAAAAAGGGGATACTATTACCGTTCAATTTGTTTCCACTATTAAAGAAGTATGTAAAAAGAAAGGATGTTGGATGAAAATGGAACTTGCAGGAGATGATCAATCATTTGTTCGTTTTAAAGATTATGGTTTTTTTGTTCCTTTAAATGCGGATAATAGTCAAGCTATTGTTTATGGAAAAGCATTTGTAGATGTAGTTTCAGTAGATGAATTAAAACATTATGCAAAAGATGGAGGGAAAACTGCTGCTGAGATTGCTAAGATTACACAACCTGAAATTACCTATTCATTTACTGCTAACGGTGTATATATAAAAAAATAATTTAGTAGTATGAAAAAGTATTTGCTTCTTGTACTATCATTAAGTATTTTATCTTGTCAAAAGAAAGAGGTTAAAAGTATTGATACAACTACTGAAACTCAATGTTCTTCTTCTAAAGGTAAAAAATTATCAATGTACAAAATGTCTGAAATGGCAGCATTAATGGAACAAATGTATGTAGATAATCAACGATTGAAAGAACGTATTAAAAAGGGAGATACAATTGGGGCTTTTCCGCAACACTTTATGAAAATACATAAAGCAGTCATGACAGATGAGTCTGATAATGATGCTTTTTTCAAGGAACAGGCTGCAAAATTTATTTCAGCTCAAGAATTAATATATAAGGATCCTAAAAATGCTAAAGAGCATTTTAATACTGGAATAGATGCCTGCATACAATGTCATCAACAAAAGTGTGGTGGACCTATACCTAAAATAAAAAAATTATATATCCACTAAGTTTTGAAACGTGAAATAATCAAGACTGAAGATGGATCTACTTCCTTACATTTGCCCGATTGGAATGAATCGTATCATTCTAAACATGGCGCAATTCAGGAGGCATATCATGTTTTTATACACAATGGATTTTCTCTCTTTGAGGGAAAATCCATTTCTATTTTAGAAATAGGATTTGGAACAGGATTGAATAGTTTTATATCTTATTTAGAAGCTAAAAGACTAGATAAAAGTATTGATTATGTTGGTGTTGAAGCATATCCTGTTTCTCTTCATGAAGCTCTTCAAATGAATTATGTTGAAGAGATTGAAAGTACTGAAATGGAATTATTCACACATATGCATACGATGGATTGGGATCGGAAAGTTGAAATGAATTCATTATTTACTCTTACTAAACGTAAACAGTTTTTTCAAGATATTACAGATGAGAATGTATTTGATTTAATTTATTTTGATGCATTTGGATTTAGGGTACAACCTGAATTATGGTCAGAAGCTATATTTAATTCGATGTTTAAAGCACTTAAGAAAGGCGGCGTATTGGTAACTTATGCTTGTCGTACTTCGATAAAAAACGCAATGTTAACTGCAGGATTTACAGTTGAAAAATTACCTGGAGCCATTGGTAAACGTGAAATGTTGCGTGCTCGAAAAGTTAATGATTAACTTTTTTTTAAATGTAAACATTTAACTTTTATTTTTCCTTACTTGTTAATTTATACATTTGACATTAATACTAAAGTGTCAATAAATTAATTATAATTATTATGTCTAAAACCATGTTAGACTACACCAAATCAGTTTTGAAACGAGTCAGTTTTGATGTTACCCTTTTTGCTAAAGAATTAGAAAAAGCAAGTCGTGTATTGTTGCCTTATGAATTAGAAGAGTTAATTACTTGGTTAGTCTATTATACTAAAGAAAAACCAGAATTACACCCCTGTTTATTACTGATAAAAAATTAAATCGAAAAGGAACTTTTAAAGTTCCTTTTTTTTTAGTTATGAATTAGGGTAATTTTTTATAGAAGTGTTTTAAATATAAGGACCTACTTGATAACTAAAATGTAAATGTTATGGCTAGAATGATTTATGATTATACCAAAAACTCTATAGAGCGTGTAAGTAATGATAAAGATAAATTTTATAGAGAATTGCGAAAAGCAATAAAATCGCTCATGCCATATGAATTGGAAAAGTTGTATAATTGGTTATTATATTTTACATCTGACAAGCCATATTTGAATGATTATCTACTACTTCTTGAAGAATATAAATATAAGAATTAGATTATTTAATATTTAAAAAAGTGTATTTCAACGATTGTATGTGTATTATATAGATGTTTTTAGAGTTAAAATTTTGTACTTCACTTTTTTTTAAATTACTTTACTCAACGTTCTTACAATAAGATAACCCCAAATCTTAATTATTATGCCTAGAATGATTTATGATTACACCAAATCAGTACTCGAAAGAGTAAGCTTCGATCCAATTCTTTTTGCTAAAGAATTAAAAAAAGCAGTGAGAAACTTACTGCCATATGAAGTAGAACAATTAAAAAAATGGCTTCAATTTTTTACAACTCAGCATCCAGAATTGAGGCAGTGTTTAGTTGTAGTTAGTTAACAGTATGAAAATAAGGAGTTTGTGCAACTCCTTATTTTTTTTGTAATGGACTTATTATTTGAACATTTTGAAAAGCAATTGCACCTTTAATTACTCCAGTTATTGTTGTTCGAAGTGCCTCTATGATATGAATTTTCAATTCATTTTTCGGAAATATTAGACTTACTTCTCTTGCTGGTTTTGGTTCAACAAAGTGTTTTAGTTTTAGTTTGTTTTTTTCACTTAAATCTAAAGTATGTAAATAGGGAAGTAATGTTGTGCCCAATCCTTCATCAGCTAATTTAATTAAGGTTTCAAAACTTCCACTTTCTATTTGGAAATGATTTTTTTCTATTTGATTATTGTTTTTGCATAAATTTAATATCCCGTCTCTAAAACAGTGACCATCTTGAAGTAATAGGATTTCATCTAAATTCAAATCCGAAATTTCGATTTCTTTTTTGTTAAAAGTGCTGTGATTTTCGGGTATATAAGCTACAAAGGGTTCATAATATAAAACAATTTCTTTAATTTTTTCCTCTTCTAAAGGTGTTGCTGCAATAGCAGCATCAAGGTGACCATTTTTTAATTTTTCAATTATATCATTAGTATTTAATTCTTCGATTAATAATTTGACTTTTGGATATTTTTTGATAAAATTATTTAAAAACATGGGTAAAAGAGTAGGCATGATTGTTGGAATAATTCCCAATCTAAATTCCCCACCAATAAACCCTTTCTGTTGGTCAACTATATCTTGAATTCTATCTGCCTCATTAACAATGTTTTTAGATTGGTTTACAATTTTTTGACCTATTTCTGTAAGTTGAATAGGTTTTTTTGTACGATCGAATATTTGAATACCCAATTCTTCTTCTACTTTTTGTATTTGCATACTTAAAGTTGGTTGAGTTACAAAACACTTTTCAGCTGCCAAAGTGAAATTTTTATATTCGGCTACTGCTAATACATATTTAAGTTGGGTAATTGTCATATAGTAATATTTTATGCAAATATAAATACTATCAATTTAATTTATAGTAATGAGCAGTGTGTATTTTTAATTTTGCATTAAATAATAATTAATATTTATTAAAAATGAAAATGAATAGGCTGGGTTTACCCATAAAAGAATCAGAAAATTTAGTAACAGAGCTTAATATACTTTTGGCAAATTTTCAAATTTATTATCAAAATTTAAGAGGCTTGCATTGGAATATAAGAGGGAAGCGATTTTTTGATTTGCATATTAAATTTGAAGAATTATATAATGATAGTCAACTTAAAATTGATTTAATAGCAGAAAGAATTTTAACATTAGGAGGAACTCCATTGCATACTTTTGAGGATTACATTAAATTTAATACATTGAGTATAGGTAAAAATATACATAATGATGAAGCCTCAATTTCATTAATATCCGTTTCACTTTCTCAATTGCTTCAAATTGAACGTGTTATTTTAAAGTTGTCAGATAACATAAATGATGAAGGAACTAATTCTATGATGAGTGATTTTATTGCTGAACAAGAAAAGACTATTTGGATGTTAACTGCTTGGTTAGAACAAGAAATTTAAACTAATGTTAAATTTTTTATAATAGCCATTTAGTCGATAGCTGAATGGTTATTTTTGTCACATGAAACTTTTATCAAGTATAATATTAATTTTGTTTATCGCTTTTCTTTCAATGCCTACAATAGTGACATTGATTGAGAAGAATACTGATACTTCTATTTTCTATAGTTTTTCAGAAGAAGAACTTCAAAAAGATTTGAAGGAAATAAAAGCTAACATTAAGGATGAACCACATTTTGTTATTTTTGATTTGAATAGTAAATTAAAAACAAAAATTATCTTTGAAAACTTATCAAAACATGATAACGTTTTCACCTCCATTTTTTCACCACCACCTGAATTAGTTTAATACACTTTGTTATGGTTTCGGTAAAGCGAAACAGTATGTATTAAATTAAATTATAGGTATGACTAAAAAAATCAATCTTTTGGCAAACCTTAAATCTGATTTTGCGTCAGGTTTAGTGGTTTTTCTTGTGGCATTGCCACTGTGTCTTGGTATTGCATTAGCAAGTGGGGCACCTTTGTTTTCGGGAATTATTTCAGGTGTAGTAGGTGGAATTGTAGTGGGGTATCTCAGTCAATCCCATTTAAGTGTTAGTGGTCCAGCAGCTGGATTAACAGCTATTGTTCTGACAGCAATAACTGATTTAGGAGCATTTAATATATTCCTATTAGCCGTTTTATTAGCAGGAGTATTTCAGTTGGTGTTAGGTTTTATTAAATCAGGTTCTATTTCCAATTATTTTCCAACTAATGTAATTGAAGGGATGTTGGCAGGAATTGGTGTAATTATATTTTTAAAACAAATACCACATGCATTTGGTTATGATCCCGATTATGAAGGGGATATGAGTTTTTTTCAACCGGATGGACAAAATACTTTTTCTGAAATATTTTCGGTATTAAATCATGTACAATTGGGATCAATAGTGATTACAATTATTTCATTATTTATATTAATAGTATGGAATAAAATAGAAATATTAAAGAAGTTAAAATTAGTACCACCTGCTTTAGTAGCCGTAATTATTAGTTTGCTTTTAAATGAATATTTCATAGTATCAGGAAGCAGTTTAGCAATAACTAAAGCGCATTTAGTTAGTTTGCCTGTACCCACTTCGGTAGAAGAGTTTAAGGGTATAATTGTACTCCCTGATTTTTCAGCCATTACTAATCAAAAAGTTTGGATAGTTGCTCTGACTATAGCAGTTGTAGCTTCAATAGAAACCTTATTGTGTATTGAAGCAGCAGATCGAATGGATGTACAAAAGCGATATACAAATACAAATGTAGAATTGAAAGCGCAGGGTATCGGAAACATTATTAGTGCTTTATTAGGAGGGTTACCTATGACTTCTGTGGTAGTTAGGACTACAGCTAATAATACAGCGGGAGCAAAGTCAAAAATGTCGGCAATCATTCATGGTGTATTATTACTTGTTAGTGTTATTCTTATTCCAATTGTCTTAAATAAAATTCCTTTGGCCACATTAGCCGCTGTATTATTGTTAGTTGGATATAAATTAGCTAATCCTAAAACAATCAAGCATTTTTGGGATAAAGGGAAATATCAATTTATTCCTTTTATAGCCACTTTTGCTGCAGTAGTATTTACAGATTTATTGAAGGGTGTTCTTTTAGGAATGATTATCAGCATTTTATTTGTCTTGAAAGGCAATATGCAACGTGCCTATTTATTTAGAAAAGAAGAATATCAAGATGGAGATGTAATTCATATTGATTTAGCACAAGAAGTTTCCTTTTTAAATAAAGCAGCTATTAAAACCACTCTAAATTCAATACCTGAAAATTCCAAAGTAATTATAAATGCGGCTGATACTGTTTATATAGCACATGATGTTTTGGATTTGATAAATGAATTCAAAAAAATAAGAGCTAAAGAAAATAACATTAAAGTAAAATTAGTTGGTTTCAAAAAAGCCTATGACTTATTGAATACTGGCGAAGAAGAAAAACACGTTTTTGTTGAACACAAATAAAAATATATTATGAAAGCACATACATTAGAAACACAATCTTCATTATCACCTTATAAAGCTCTTCAATTTTTAAAAGAGGGAAATCATCGTTTTATGAGTAATTTAAAGGTGAATAGAAACCTTCTTGAACAGGTAAATGATACTAAAAATGGACAGTTCCCATTTGCTGTTATTTTGAGTTGTATTGATTCACGTACTTCTGCTGAGTTAATATTTGATCAGGGATTAGGTGATGTTTTCAGCGTTAGAATTGCTGGGAATGTCTTGAATGATGATATTATTGGGAGTATGGAATTTGCTTGTAAAGTAGCGGGTTCTAAATTGGTTGTAGTATTAGGTCACAGCAAGTGCGGTGCTATAAATGGGGCATGTAAAGATGTTAAAATGGGCCATTTAACGGGCTTGTTGGACAAAATAAAACCAGCAGTAAAAGTAGTTGCCAATAAACGAAATTCAGAAGAAGTTACTGCTGATTTTGTGGAAGAAGTAGCGCATTTCAATGTAATTCAAACGATGGATGATATTTTAAACCGCAGTGAGGTGTTAAAAGAAATGTTTGATAATGGAGAGGTAGGATTTGCTGGTGGATTTTATGATGTAGAAACAGGTGAAGTTGAATTCTTGAAAGAAATACTACACGACTAATACAAATTGCTATGAAGAAGAGGAAAGTCGCTTTAGGGCGACTTTTTTTTACTCTTCATTTTCATTGAAGGCTGAAGGCAATAATTTAGGAATGAATTTGATTAAAATTGGCAATAACAAACTACCACCAGGTAATAGGAAGATCGTTAGTGATGGCACTGTTTTGCAAATATCTAGTAGTTGGCTCTTTATTTTTTTCTTTTCTTCTTTGTCTAAATCTTTATGAGTTGATTTAGCCAATAGTTGCATTAATTCTTTACTTTCATGAATTTCTTTTAAGAATCTATTTTTATTTCTTTTGATTAAGACTACTACACTGTCAGTTGTTTGATCGTAGAAGTTTTTTACTGGATTTGAATTATTAAAATAGGGTATTTCATCTTTATATTGGGTTATAAAACTATTAACAAAGAGGATGCTGTCTAGTACGAAATGATCTGGGATGTTTAGTTTTTCTCCTAATTTATACAAGAAATAGCGTTCTTCGTTTTCTACTTTTTCATCACTCCATAAACTAATACTTGCCAAATCAATGACATATAACTTTTCTAATTCATTTTCTAAATAATTTAGATCAATATTATCAATAGTAGTGCTGATAGAGGTTCCGAATTTATTATAACGTACTGAGGATTCAAATAGTTTTTGTAAAAGTTCATCATGGGCTGAAATTCCGGATTTTGTTTTAAGGGAAATCGAAATCACACTAATCACGATATCTTCGATTCGATTGAAATATTTTTCGGGTACGATTCCTTTTTTTAGGTATTGTTGGAATGCTAAAATATCTATGAAAAGGAGTGCATTTGTAATTACATGCGAAAAGTTTTTACTGAATACATCTTCATTGGTTTGGACCCTTTCATGAATTATTTTTTCTAATCTACTAGCAGGGGAGCTACTGGGCAGCATTTTTTGCAATGGGTTGAATCCTTTAGGACTAAGTAAGTTGTAAAATGCAACTGCTTCATTAATAAAATTCCCAAAGTCATTATTCTGTTTCGTTAATCGATATAACTGGAATAAAGTATTCAGCATTCCAATTTTGGAAATTTCTTCAATTAGTCGATCATTTAGTTCTATAGGTTGTTCTGAATCAAAACTTATAATATGACCAAAAATGAAACCGGTAGCTCGAGTTTTGGTATAAAAGGACAAGTCCTCATTATAACAAAAGGGAGCTAAAGGCTGTTGTTCTGAAAAGTATTTATCTATCCAACCAGGAACCGAAGGGTTAATCATTTCATAAATTTTTGAATTACAAAACTAAATTATTTTGGTTTGATAGTTAAAAAGTAGAGGTTCTCAATTTTATTATTAGAATCTAGTTTTTATATTTAGTTCGCAAAGTTTAACTATTTCATCAATACGCGCTCTACGGGTATCTGTTTTTTTAGCTTGGTTAAGCCAATATAAATAACTTTTTTTATAGGTTTTACTAAAAGCATTGAAGTTGTCGAAAGCATTTTTGTTGTTAAGAAAAGCAAACTCTAAATCTTTGGGCACCATTAAAGCTTCTACTTGGTCTAGTGATTCCCATGAGCTGTTTTGTTTGGCAATATTTATTATACTCAAGCCACTTTCGTGCATTTGATTTTCGGCTATGAGTTTTTCGATATAGTTTTTATTTACTTTACTCCAGACACTCTTTTCTTTTCGAGGAGTGAACATTTGTCTTCTGCGGTGTTCGTCTATTTTTTTTACGGTTGAATCAATCCAACCATAGCAAAGGGCTACTTGGACCGCTTCTTCCCATCGCATGCTTGCAAAATCACTGTTTACCCTATAAAAGATTAAATATACTCCAAGAGACGAGTGGTGATTTTCATGCAACCACTCGCGCCATTCTTGAGCATTTTTGAAATATAGATGAAGTTTATCCTCCAAATACCATTTATTTAATGATTGCAGAGCAAGCTACACGAGCACCTGCATTGCCTGTAGGTTGTGTTGTAAAATCATCGGGTTTATCGTGAACTATTAATCCTTTACCCAATACATCTTTAGTTGCATCACCACACCCAATACACCATTCGTCTGTTTTTAACGTAATTGTACCATTACCATTAGCATCTGCGGTAAAATTGCCGATGTCTCCTTTGTGGTGTTCTGCGTCGGTCCATTTACCGTGTTTTTTAAATGTAGGGTTCCAATGTCCCCCAGCAGAAGCAGCATCAGCGGATGAACAATCTGCTTTTTCATGAATGTGAATTGCATGTATACCTGGTTTTAATCCAGATAATTTAGCCGTAAAAGTAACCATACCCTCTTTTTCACTAAAGACAGCTGTACCGGTTACTCCACTGTTGTTTTTGGATTCAAAAGCTATATCAAGCTTATTTGCGTTAACATTAGTAGTGGAACTTTTACATCCGAAAATCAACAGTCCTATTGCTGTAATTCCAACGAGTAATTTTTTCATAATTGTATCTTTTTTGAACTATAAATGTACGCAATTGTATAAGGGTTATCGTTTTAATTAACTTTAATTTATTTTGATTTTTCACCTACAAAATAGTCACTTTGTAATTTAAACAACACATTGAAAGTTGTTAAGCTTCCATAAATACGTGTAATGTATTGTTGTAATTCCACTTTTTCTAATTCTTCTAGATTACTAGTGTTTATTTTTTGTTCCATGACTCTAAGTCGGTCTCGTAACATTATTATTTTGTGAAAAAAAGTATCTATAGGCACATCTTTTCCTGCAATTCCTGCTTGTCCAGGTACTAGTTTCATAGTGCCACCTTTCCATTTATCGGCAATGGCTACAGGCTCACCAAGACCATTCCATTTTTTTAAAATAGATAATAGACTTTGTTCAACATCGTAAAAACTTACAGTATCTACTTCATTTTCTGCTGCATCTATAACCTCAAATTCAGTATCAATGTTTATGGTTTCAAGTCCATTATCTATAAATGTAACCCAGTATTCTTTAGATGATACATTGGTTATTACTCCTTTTCCATATTCTTTATGCAAAATCCTTGATCCAATTCCTAAAAGTTTCATTGTTTATATTTAAATTTAGTTTTAAAAAAAATTCTATTAAAGCTACTAAAATAGGGGATTTTTCTAAATAAAAAAATATCAATTCACTTTAAATACGAGATGAATTTTGGATTTGTTTATTTGCCTATCTTTGAACTTTAAAAATTATAAATTATGTCAAAAAAAGGTAAAGCATTTTTATATAACTTAGTTTGTTTTGCTATTTTATTTATAGCCTTTCGATATTTAATTCAAGAGTATACTCAATTAAGAGGGTATTGGATTCCTATTACTGCTTTTGTAGTAGGTACTTTAATCGCACCAAAATTTCAAGCCGTTATGACTAGGGATGGTGAAAAACTTTTTATGAAATGGATTTTTGTTAAAGGAGTTAAAGAAGTCAAATAATTATTTTTTCTTTTTAGTTTCTTTTGCTTTAACTGTTGATTTATATAAGGGTATAAAGTAGGATACGGTATAATTAAACCCGACACCAAAGTTGCCATTATAGGTTCTGTTGTAACCAGGAATGTATAAATTATCAAAATTCTCAGGTTTTTTTTGTGAAAGCAAACGATTTATACTAAAACTAAATCCAACAAATACATTGTTGAAAACCTTTACTTTAACCCCTGACACAACTTCTATCCATTGGGCAGTTAGTCCTTTATATGTCGTTGCAGGAATTACTATAGGCGCCTCTCCAAAATAGGGATTTGGATTGTAAATACTATAACTATTTAAGGTTTGACTAAAACTACTCACTCCATAGCGAAGGCCCACAGTTATCATGTTTTCCATGTTAAGCCAATTTTCATAGGTATTATAATCAAATCCCACTTTTAAATAGGTCCCTTTAGTTGTAAAGTTAATTTTAGTGTCTTGAACGGTTTTATTTTCATTTCCAATTTCGGCAGCTAAATAATGACGTCGTGTTACTCTATAATCACCTACTAATTCGAGTCCTTGATACTCTTTTTCATAAAATGAACGACTTAATTTGAATAAATCTACTCCAATTCGAATGCCATATCGTTCTTTTTTTATAGGTAATGAATCTTTATGTATTGTAGTACTGTCTTTTTTGGCTGATTCCTTTATTTGAGCATTGCCTATAAATGAAAGCAAAACCAATGTAATACTAAAAGTAAATTTTGATATGTGTTTCATTTTCATTAGTTATAGAAGTTGTGGCAATTGAATAATTTTGAATCCAAAATGTATCAGGAGCAGTTGGGTCTGATTGAATGACTCCCCCAGAATTATTTAAATTATAAATAGTTTTATAACCACAGGCTCTAGATACATAAATATTTTCATGTGTATAATTGAACTCCAAGAAATCTTCATTGGGATCAACAGTAGTGCTTGTGCTGTTTAAAATTAAACTATATTTAGTGGTAGTAGCAGTTGGATTTAATGGAAGTTCAATTTTACTCACACCACTAAATGTCCCTAATGGAGCGGTGGCATTTTCACCAGATACTTTTAAATTCACTACATTTTTCTTGATTGTAGGATTTGAGATATCATAAAATTCCATAATTAAGCGTGGAGTAGTATCTTCATTACAAATATCATCTTTCTCACAACTGGAGAATGACAGTATTACTAAAAGCAACAACATTATTTTTTTCATACTTCTTAATTCTTACCTTTTTTCCAAAAGTACAACATTTTCCACATGATGCGTTTGAGGGAACATGTCTACAGGACGCACACGGGTTACTTTATACTGTTCATCCATTAAAGCCAAATCTCGGGCTTGTGTAGCCGAATTGCAACTTACATATACTATGCGTTGTGCACCAATTTTTAATAATTGCTCTACTACATCCTTATGCATACCGTCTCTTGGTGGGTCGGTGATGATAACATCGGGTTGGCCATGCTGTGCAATGAATTCATCATTGAATACATTTTTCATGTCGCCTACATAGAATTCGCAATTTGTGATACTATTGCGTTTTGCATTTTCTTTGGCATCCGCAATGGCTTCAGGAACGGCTTCCACGCCAATTACTTTTTTGGCTTGTTTGGAAACAAACTGAGCGATGGTTCCTGTACCGGTATATAAATCATATACTACTTCATCTCCTGTTAGTCCAGCAAATTCACGGGTAATTTTGTAGAGTTCGTAGGCTTGATCTGAATTGGTTTGGTAAAACGATTTGGCATTAATGCTAAAGTGTAAGCCTTCCATTTCTTCCAATATATAATCGCGGCCTTTGTACAATTTGATGTCTTGGTCGTACAACGTATCATTGGCTTTACCATTGATAACATATTGTAGCGAGGTGATTTGAGGGAACTGTTCAGCAATGTGATTTAAGAGTAATTCGCGTTGTGCTTTATCTTCTCTGTAGAATTGTATTAGTACCATGATTTCGCCTGTAGAAGCAGTACGTAACATTAGTGTTCGCAATAGTCCCTCGTGACTGCGCGCATTGAAAAAAGTAATATTGTTTTCGGTAGCAAATCGTTTGATTTCGTTTCGAATAGCGTTGGAAGGGTCTTCTTGTAAGTGACACTTTTCAATGTCCAAGATTTTATCCCACATACGGGGAATGTGAAAGCCAAGGGCATTTTTATTGTCAAATTCTACACCCGATTGAATTTCGGCATCGGTCATCCAACGCGTGTCGGAGAAGCCAAACTCCATTTTATTGCGGTAAAAGAACTGCTTGGCCGAACCTAAGATGGGTTCGAAGTCAGGCAACTCAATTTTGCCAATGCGTTTTAAGTTATTGAACACTTCCTGATTCTTGTAAAACAACTGACGGTCGTAGTTCATGTTTTGCCATTTACAACCTCCACAAGCACCAAAATGTTGACAAACAGGTTCCACACGGTGTTCGGAATAAGAATGAAATTTTATGGCTTTACCTTCAAAATAGGCTTTGCGTTTTTTGAGAGTTTGAACATCTACTACATCTCCTGGAACGACATTGGGGATAAAGATGACTTGCCCCTCTGGGGCTTTAGCAACAGAAACTCCTTTGGCACCTGCATCTAAAACCGTAATATTTTCAAATATGACTTTGTTTGTTATTTTTCTTCCCATAGCGCAAAAATAAACTATTGGCTAAAACTTGACATTGATTTAGGAAAAAAATATAATTTTATAGAAAAATAAATACATGAGAACCTACTTGGCACTTCTCCGAGGCATAAATGTTTCAGGGCATAAAATGATAAAAATGGATGCTTTGAAAAAAGCATTAGAGGGTATTGGTTTTACACAAGTAGTTACTTATATTCAATCTGGAAATGTTTTTGTAGATACTGATGAAGAAAGTCCATCAAAGGTTGGTTTTTTAATCAAACAAGAGATATTTAAACAATTTGGACACGATGTACCAGTAATAATGGTTGCTATAGAAGAATTACAAGCCTGTTTGGATCGTAATTTATTTCTACAAGATACAGAAGTTGATTTGAAAAAATTATATGTTTCTTTTATATCGGCTGAATTACCCGAAAACATGATAACCCAGCTTAATTTAAATTTTATCAAGCCCGATGAAATTCAGTTAGATGGTAAACGAATATATCTTAAATATGATACTTCACCAGCTAAAACTCGTCTGGATAATAAATGGATTGAGAAAAATATGAATGTAATGTCTACTACTCGTAATTGGAATACTGTAAATGTATTATTGAAAATGTTTCAAGATAAGTCTTAACTCTCTTTTTATGTTGTAAATTGCTAGTAAAAACAACAAATGAAACATCCAAACAAACTACTTCGTTTTTGGAAAATATTAGGTCCTGGATTGATTACGGGTGCTAGTGATGATGATCCCTCTGGAATAGCAACTTATTCTCAAGCTGGTGCGATGTATGGACTTTCTACTTTGTGGACATCAATCATTGCATTTCCTTTAATGGCAGCTATTCAACAAATGTGTGCTAAGATTGGTTTGGTTACTTCTCAAGGTTTGACAGGAGCTCTAAAAAAGCATTATCCAAAGCCAGTTTTGTATGTTATGTTATTATTTAGTTTCCCTGCTATTGTTATGAATATAGGTGCTGATATAGCAGGAATGGGAGCTGTTGGTAATTTGCTGTTTCCTAAAATACAAGCTAGTTTTTTTAGTATACTGTTTACCATTTTATTATTATTTCTAATTATTTATTTGCCTTACCAAAAAATAGCTGCTACACTTAAATATTTATGTATTGTATTATTAGTGTATTTAATAGTTCCTTTTTTATTTAAACAAGACTGTATGGATATTATAAAACATACTTTTATTCCAACTATTGAATTCAATAGTGCTTTTTTGAGCATTCTAGTAGGAATACTTGGAACTACCATTTCACCTTATTTGTTTTTTTGGCAAGCTTCAATGGAAGTGGAAGAGATGAGTCATAAAAAACGACATCTTATTGTAAATAAAAAAATCATACATGATATGAAGCAAGATGTTGATTTTGGTATGACCTTTTCGGGTGTGGTGATGTTTTTTATTATATTGACAACTGGAACAGTTTTGTTTAAAGGAGGTATTCATCAAATTGATACTGTAGAGCAAGCTGCTGCTGCTTTAAAACCATTGGCTGGAAATTTTGCCTATTTATTGTTTGCCATTGGAGTTATTGGCACTGGCCTTTTAGCAATTCCTGTTTTAAGTGGCTCTTTGTCCTATATTATTACGGAAACCTTTGGTTGGGAACAAGGATTGGATAAAAAATTTCATGAAGCGAAAGCATTTTATTTAGTAATGGCTGTTTCATTATTATTGGGATTATCACTTAATTATGTTGGAATATCACCTGTAAAAGCATTACTATATACCGCTATACTTTATGGCATGACAGCCCCTGTTTTAATAGCAATAATTTTGCACATTTCAAACAACAAAGCGGTTATGGGTAAATTTACAAATAGTAAAATATCTAATATTTTAGGAGGAATTGCATTTGTAGTTATGACTGTTGCAGCTATTGCTTTATTGTATTTACAGTGTGTTTCATAAACGAATTCACTTGCAATAGAATTAGTATGACTTACTTTTTATATTTTTGCTAATCTAATGGATGATTTCTCTCCAATAAGAAGGAATTGCGATTTAATAAATACATCTGGAAAGAGTTCAGATGATAATTCAATTACAATGTCAGTTTTAGAAAAAAGAAGCGCCGCTGAAGCAATTGCTTTAGAAGACCAATATGGAGCACATAATTATCACCCACTACCGGTTGTTTTAAGTAAAGGAGATGGTGTGTATGTTTGGGATACTGAAGGAAAGAAATACTATGATTTTTTATCGGCATATTCAGCTGTTAATCAAGGGCATTGCCATCCTAAAATTGTGGGAGCAATGATTGAACAAGCTCAAACACTAACCTTAACATCCCGTGCTTTTTATAATGACAAACTAGGGGTTTACGAAGAATTTGTTACAAAGTATTTTGGTTTTGATAAAGTGCTACCAATGAATACAGGTGCTGAAGCTGTTGAGACAGCCTTGAAAATTTGTAGAAAATGGGCTTATGAAAAGAAGGGAATTTCAGAAAATGCAGCTCAAATCATTGTTTGTGATGGTAATTTTCATGGAAGAACCACTACTATTATTTCATTTTCAAATGATGAAAATGCAAGAAAAAACTTTGGACCTTATACAGAAGGATTTATAAAAATACCTTATGATGATATAAGCGCATTAGAACAAGCCCTTTTGTCTTCAAAAAATATTGCAGGATTTTTGGTAGAGCCCATTCAAGGTGAAGCAGGTGTTTATGTACCAAGTGAAGACTATTTGGCAAAAGCAAAAGCATTATGTGTGACAAACAATGTTTTATTCATAGCTGATGAAGTACAAACAGGTATTGCAAGAACTGGATCATTATTGGCTGTTTGTGGAAATTGTTCTTGTGAAAAGCAATGTGAAAAACAAGCAACTTATACAACACCTGATATTTTAATTTTGGGGAAAGCACTTTCAGGGGGAGCATATCCTGTTTCAGCAGTTTTAGCCAATAATGAGATTATGAATGTTATTAAGCCAGGACAGCATGGATCTACATTTGGAGGAAATCCAGTAGCAGCAGCTGTTGCAATAGCAGCTTTAGAAGTGGTGTCAGATGAAAATTTAGCTCAAAATGCTAGACATATGGGGACTTTATTTCGTGCTGAATTGTCAAAATATATTGAAACATCCAATATCGCTACTTTAGTACGTGGTAAAGGATTATTAAATGCTGTAGTAATTAATGATACAGAAGAAAGTGATACTGCATGGAATATATGTATGAAGTTAGCTGAAAATGGCTTGTTGGCTAAACCAACCCATGGAAATATTATTCGTTTTGCCCCCCCATTAGTTATGAGTGAAGAACAATTATTAGATTGTGTTTCTATCATTACTAATACTTTACATTCATTTGAGAATTAAACCAGAATATAAACCAGCAATATTGCTGGTTTTTTTATTTTTGAAAACAAAATAAATAGTAATGAAAAAAATTATATATCCCATAATGGTTGTGGCCATCATTGTAGGCCTAATTGAACAATCAAAGACAAAGCCTAATATATTTATATTAATTGTTGCTATTGTAGTTTTTATGTATGGAATGATGCAATTAAGTGCTAAGACATTACATCATGGTACAGAAAAAAAACAAGAAGAAACTTTAGAAGAAGAAAATGATGATAATAATAGGGGATAAGGTTTCAGTATTAGATGATGCAATTGATGGTGTAGTAATTGCAATAGATGGTATACATATCACCATAGAGACAACAGACGGTTTTAATATGTCTTATAAAAGGAATGAGCTTATAAAGATAGATAATGGAAATACCATGAGCTTTTCGTTTAATAAATCTCAGGTGATATTAGAGAAAGAAGTTGGTAAACCTAATTATATAGCTAAAGAAAAGAAATCAAAAAAGGAAATTCCAGTACCGGAATTTGATTTACATATTGAAAAACTTGTCAAGAATTATAAAGGAATGAATAACTATGATATTTTAACTTTACAGGCAGAAACGGCAAAGCGCCATGTGGAGTTTGCTATAAGAAATAGGATTCCTAAAATAGTGTTTATACATGGAGTAGGTGAAGGTGTATTGAAATCAGAACTTGATTTCATGCTCGGTCGTTTTGATAATATAACTTTTCAAGATGCCAATTATCAGAAATATGGATTAGGCGCCACTGAAGTTTATTTTAAACAAAATATAAAATAAAAAAAAAGTCCTCTTAACTGAGGACTTTTTCCGTTTTTCAAAACGACCAAATTATATTTATAATCTTAACTAAAATTATGCAACGCTAGTTTCTTGAGAAATAACTTTTTTCAAGAATGATCTAATTAAAACACTGTTAGTTTTTACACCTGAATTAATTAATTGTTTTTTTCCGAAGTTAGTAGCAGTTGTTTTAACATTGTTAGTGCTTTGAGCACCTGTAAACCAAACTGCGAAATCAGAATTAGAAGCAACAGTATTTTCTGAAGTGATAGTCATTGTAGCTTCTTTAGAAATAGAAACTTGAGTTGAAGTAGTAGCAGGTAAAACAGTTGTAGTGTTTTGTCCAAAAACTCCAGTTGATGAAACTACTAATAATACGAATAAAACAAATAATCTTACGTTAGTTTGAGTTGTTGTGTTATTAGTTGTTGTCATAATTAATTTGTTTTAGTTGTTATTTCTGATTCAAAACTACGGCTAGAGTACTCACAGCAGAAATTTTTTCGGTAACTAACATCAAAACTCGTTAAAAGCACAAAACCAATGAATTCGGGGGTTTTCAGCGTTTTTTTTGTGTCGTTTGTCTATAATTGGGTAAAAAAACAGTGCTTTTTCCGATGAAAAACACGTATCTTCTATGAACGACATACTAAGAATGTAAAAAGACTTATATAAAAGGTGAAATAGCTGTTAAATCAATAATTTTATAAATTACTCAATGCGAAATGAATTACTAATTAGAGTAGTGATTTTTAGGGCTATTTGAAAATCAAAAGTATTCTAACTAAATAGATGTAACTATATTGGTAATGTTTTAAAGTTTATATTATCATTAATTCAGGCAATAAGTATAAAGAAGCAGAAGATATGGATTGAATTTTGACAAATTATAATTTAAAAAAAGAGTCCTCGTATTCGAGGACTCTTTCCGTTTTCAAAACGACCAAATTATATTTATAATCTTAACTAAAATTATGCAACGCTAGTTTCTTGAGAAATAACTTTTTTCAAGAAAGATCTAATTAAAACACTGTTAGTTTTAACACCTGAATTAATTAATTGTTTTTTTCCGAAGTTAGTAGCAGTTGTTTTAACATTGTTAGTGCTTTGAGCACCTGTAAACCAAACTGCGAAATCAGAATTAGAAGCAACAGTATTTTCTGAAGTGATAGTCATTGTAGCTTCTTTAGAAATAGAAACTTGAGTTGAAGTAGTAGCAGGTAAAACAGTTGTAGTGTTTTGTCCAAAAACTCCAGTTGATGAAACTACTAATAATACGAATAAAACAAATAATCTTACGTTAGTTTGAGTTGTTGTGTTATTAGTTGTTGTCATAATTAATTTGTTTTAGTTGTTATTTCTGATTCAAAACTACGGCTAGAGTACTCACAGCAGAAATTTTTTCGGTAACTAACATCAAAACTCGTTAAAAGCACAAAACCAATGAATTCGGGGGTTTTCAGCGTTTTTTTTGTGTCGTTTGTCTATAATTGGGTAAAAAAACAGTGCTTTTTCCGATGAAAAACACGTATCTTCTATGAACGACATATATGAGAAGTATATAGACCTATAAAAAAAACAAAAAATGACATTTTCTTAGTAATTTAGCCTTGTCATAAAAATTGAAAAACAATATCATGAAAGTTGAGCATAAAGGACATACTACTATAATTAGAAACACTCAAGGTAAAACCAATACTTTTCTTCAAAAACTTATAAGTGAATACCATAGTTATACTTCACAAAACCTAATTCTAGATTTATCCTACGATAAAGAACTTACTATAGATGATGTAAAATTATTTGTAGATTTAATAAAGACTCATGGTAAAGCAAAAAAGTCATTAGTATTAGTGACTAATAGTGTTAATTTTAATACTGTGCCTAAAAACATAACTTTAGTTCCAACGATATTAGAAGCTCATGATATTATTGAAATGGAAGAAATAGAACGCGACTTAGGATTTTAAACAATACTATGAAATTAACTATTTTGGGCTGTTATGCAGCAACTCCAAGAACTATTACTAATCCAACATCTCAAATTTTAGAAATACGAAACCGTATGTTTCTAATTGATTGTGGTGAAGGTACTCAAGTTCAATTGAGAAAGAACAAACTTAAATTCTCAAAAATTAATCACATTTTCATATCCCATTTGCATGGAGACCATTTTTACGGTTTAGTCGGTTTGATTTCAACTTTTATGTTGTTAAATAGACAAACAGAATTACATATTTATGGACCAAAAGGTATTAAAGAAATTATATTAATCCAATTGCGCTATGCAGATTCCTTTACTGGGTATGATTTGTATTTTCATGAATTAGAGACTAAGCAAAGTGAGGTTATCTATGAAGATGATAAAGTTATAGTAAAAACAATCCCTTTGCGTCATCGTATATACACTAATGGATTCTTGTTCCAAGAAAAAGTTGGTGATCGAAAGTTAAATATTGATGTTGTAAATCAATATGAGATTGATTCTTGTTATTACCAGAAAATAAAAAATGGTAAAGACATAACATTAGAAGATGGAACTGTACTATCTAATGAAGAACTCACATTTGATCCTATTAAGCCAAAAAGTTACGCTTTTTGTAGTGATACAATGTATGATGAATTGATTATACCTATTATACAAGGTGTTGATGTATTGTATCATGAAGCCACATTTTTAGAATCTGAAGCTGATAAAGCTCAAAAAACAAAACATAGTACAGCAAAAGAAGCTGCGACAATAGCATTAAAAGCAAACGTAAAACAATTAATTTTAGGGCATTACAGTACTCGTTACGCTAATATTGAATTGTTTAAAGAAGAAGCCACATCTATTTTTCCAACAACATATTTGGCAGATGATGGTAAAATATTTGAATTCAATTAATCAAAAAGTTATTTTAAAAGTCTAATCTATACCAAACCCTCATAGGGTTCATAATTACATGTTTTTACGTAACCTTTTTTGAAACCTAAAACTTAGTAACTTTACCCTATAGAAACGTACACAATGAAAGATTTAAGTAATTATAGAAAATCATACGAGAAAAGTGAACTTTTAGAGACTCAAATTCCTGAAGATCCAATCAATCTTTTCCATAAATGGTTTTATGAATGTGAAGAGTTTGGGGGGAATGAAGAAGTTAATGCAATGACAGTTGCTACTATTGGATTAGATGGATTTCCAAAATCTAGAGTAGTATTGTTAAAAAAGTTTAATGAAGAGGGTTTTGTGTTTTATACTAATTACAATTCTGAAAAAGGAAAAGCTATTGAAAATAACCCAAATATTTGTTTGTCTTTTTTTTGGCACAGTATGGAACGCCAAGTTATTATAAAAGGTATAGCCGAAAAAACATCAGAACAAACTTCAAATCAATATTTTGATTCGCGACCAGATGGGAGTAAGTTAGGGGCTGTAGTTTCAAATCAAAGTGAAGTTATACCTTCACGTGATTATTTAGACCAAAAATTGAAAGAATTAGAGACTAGTTGTTCTAACGATATTATTTCTCGACCTGTATATTGGGGCGGTTTTTTAGTGAGACCTATTGAAGTTGAGTTCTGGCAAGGTAGACCTAATAGACTTCATGATAGAATTCGGTATCAACTTCAAGAAGATTATATTTGGACTATAAATCGACTATCTCCTTAAAAATATAAACCACTCAATTGAGTGGTTTTTTTTCTTTACCTATTAGGAAATATTTATCTTTACGTCTAATAAGTAAGAATATTATTTATGTATGAGTGTTATTTATGTATTTCATCGATTTTATTTGCATTTAAACAGTAAAAGGATGTAATATTGTATAACCAAATCAAACAATACGTTCTTACTATTTAAAAAACTAAAAGGTGTTTGCCCCACATCTACCTTTTGAAA
>JAHEHJ010000028.1 GCA_024644655.1 Flavobacterium sp. | reverse complement strand
GCGCGCCCCATTAGAAATCCAATGTAAGCACAGCTCAGACCGCGAAAAACTCGCTTCTGATGCGGAACGCGCTTCCATCAAGTACAAGCAAGTGGAATACATGAGCTTGCACGAACCACAAATTTTCGACGGTATCATCACGGGTGTAACCGAGTTTGGAATCTTCGTAGAGATCGGAGAAACTTCATGCGAAGGCCTTGTGCGTATGGTCGACTTGAATGATGACTTCTACGATTTAGATAAAAACAATTACCGCATCGTGGGTAAATCGAATGGCCGTGTCTTCACCTTTGGAGATAAGGTTCAGGTGAAAGTCCGCGACACGAACTTAGCGAAACGCACGATCGACCTCGAATTAATAGGTATGCGCTCTGGCCTAGTAGGCAAATTCGCGAATAACCGTTCTCGTAAGAGAGAAGCGCCGAGGGGCGGAAGAGTGATTCCCAAGGGTAAGGAGAGAGGGAGACGTACTGGACGCAGATAATCCTTTAAAGCATAAAGAATAAAGCACAAAGCATAGAGTAGGAATCAAAAAAGGCTTCAGAAATGAAGCCTTTTTTGATGGACTCAGTAAAATCTTGAAGTTCCATTTTGGAACCTCAAGTTATATTAGGCATTTAATCTTTGGTAAACCTTTTTCAGCATATATCCTTTTACTAAGCCTCCAAAATCTTTATCATCCATCATCTTTCCAAAGATGTCTTGGTTTTGCTCCATGCGACTGATTAATATATCCATAAAGACGTCATCGAATCCGAATTTGAAGTTCTCAATAGGATTGTTTTTTGCCTGTTCTATTAGCTTTTGATCAAGGACCATATCCTCTTCAATTTGATCAAAGAATAATTTATCAGCGGTGTTGAACTCTGTTTGGAATTTCTTGTTTAGTACCTCGATGATTTCAGATAAATTTGCTTCATCTTCTTTAGATAAACGTATGCCAGCATCGCCACCACCTCTTAATTCATAGACACTTTGGCTTTCCATAACGATACTATGGTCAGCAATTTTTTGCAAACGGTAATATTCTAAAGATACTTCATCGCCAAGCTTAAACTTATCATTTTGAGCAGTCCGCGGTAATTTTTTATATAGAAATCTCGTGTAGGTAAATAGTTTCTCCAAGTCAACATCAGAAAAAGGCATGATCTGAGTTAGAAAGGAATAGGTCCTATTGAAACTTTGCAATGTGTTCTTAAAGTCCTCTTGAGTAACTTCAGTACCCACTGTATTTTTTTCAGAATTTTCTTCAGGCAATTGCTTAAATCGTTCAACTGCTGGATCTATGTAGGCATTCAATTTTCCTTGGTCAGAAACAGTCAATGACTTAGCTGACTTAAAGTAAAGGTTGCAGAAGTTATTCACTTCTGACTCCCAAATCACTTGAGCTTTGTCGATCTCGGCTTTCAAGTCGTACAAATAATTCGGATCTGAATTTTCTTGAATTGAAGTCAGTTCATAATAGGGTTGAAACGACTCTAGAATTTCATCTGTTTCATTTGCAAAGTCTAACACAAACGTGTCATTCTTTCCTGCACACATTCGATTTAATCTTGATAAAGTCTGAACCGCTTTTACCCCTGATAATTTTTTATCCACATACATGGTATGTAAAAGAGGTTGGTCAAAACCGGTTTGGTATTTGTCTGCTACCAAAAGCAATTGATACCCGTCGGAAGCAAATTTCTTAGGGAGTTCCTTTTCTGCAAATCCGTTTAATTCTACTTCTGTGACTCCTTCAGGAGCATTTGCATAAATTACTTTTCCGGAAAAAGCGACGATGGTTTTTACATCTTGGTACCCCTTTTCTTTTATATATTTATCAAACTCTTCCTTATACCTTACCGCGTGTAGTCGTGAACTTGAAACGACCATTGCCTTTGCTTTTCCACCAATTTTCTTCGCAACGATTTGACGAAAATGCTCCACCATAACTTCTGTTTTCTGCGCTAAATTATGTGGATGCAATGACATAAAACGACCAATAGCTCGAGCCGCTTTTTTTCGGTTAACCTTAGGGTCTTCTTCTATTTCCTTTGATAACTTGAAGTACGTTTTGTAGGTAGTATAGTTTTTCAAAACATCGAGAATAAAGCCTTCTTCGATCGCTTGTTTCATCGAGTATAAATGGAATGGTTGAGGCTTCCCATTTGAGCTTTTTGTTCCAAAAACTTCAATCGTTTTAGGCTTTGGCGTCGCAGTGAAAGCGAAAAAACTCAAGTTAGTTTGCTTTCCTCTCGCTAACATGGATTTTCTGATTTCATCCTCAGCATCTTCTTCTAAACCAGTATAAGCTTCGTCCTTTTCTGCATCCTCTAACGATTTTGCGGACAAGACCTCTTTCATTTTTTTAGTGGCTTCACCCCCTTGTGAGCTATGTGCTTCATCAATTATGACGGCATATTTTCTTGCTGGAATTTCACCAATCTTATCAAGAATAAAAGGGAACTTTTGAAGGGTAGTAATGATGATATTAGAACCCGTTGAAATAGCTGTTGCTAGTTGCGTCGAATCCTTGTCAATTTTTTGAACGACACCATCTTTGTGTTCAAACTGAAAAATGGTCTGTTGCAATTGAGAGTCCAAAACCTTTCGATCTGTGATGACAATTACGGAATCGAAGATTCTATTATTGGAATCGTCGTGTAAGCTCGAAAGTCGATAAGATAACCAAGCAATCGAGTTTGATTTGCCCGAACCCGCAGAATGTTGAATCAGGTAATTATGGCCAGCACCATTCAGTCTTGCGTCAGAAGTCACTTTGCGGACAACTTGCATTTGATGGAAGCGGGGGAAAATAATAGCTTCTTTCTTCTTTTTTACACCATTTAACTCAAATTCTTCGACACTTAAATGAAGAAACTTACCAATGATATCGATAAAGCTATCTCGGGCCCATACCTGTTCCCACAAATACGAGGTGCGGTATCCAGTAGGATTTGGAGGGTTGCCGGCACCATTTTGATAACCTAAATTGAAAGGTAAATAGCGTGTTTTTTTGCCATCTAACTTCGTCGTCATAAAGGCTTCGTCCGTATCTACTGCAAAGTGAACAAGGGCTCTTTTCTTAAATTGGAAGATGGGCTCGCCAGGCTCTCGGTCATATACGTATTGCTTTTTTGCATTTTCCACCGTTTGACCAGAAAACTGATTTTTGAGTTCAATCGTTGCGATGGGCAATCCATTTAAAGAAAGAACCATATCTAAGGAGTTCTTGCCATCACGTTCATAGTAGAGCTGCCTTGTAACCGATAAGTGATTCGTTTTGTATTGTTCCTCTGCTTCCGGATTCAATGAACTTTCAGGCTTAAAATAGGCCATCTGAAATTTTACGCCATAATCAGTAAAGCCCTTGCGGATAACATCAAGGGCACCTCGTAAATCAATTTCTTTAACGAGGCGAAGAATTACCTTTTTCTCTGCCTCGCCCTTATGAATGGATTCAATTTTTGCCCAAGCTTTCGGTTGTGATAGCTTTAAAAATTCAGTGATATACAAAGGGAATAATCCTTGTTTTACATCAAAATCAGAAGAATTCCCTTTCACGTAGCCACCTTGCTCCAGTAAGGATGCCTCGATTGCTTGTTCAAAAGTTAATTCAGTATGGATTCCTTTCGCCATAATTTTATATAAAAGTAGATGTTTAACTAAAAGTTCATCTAAAGTTCATCTAATTCAACTCGCTTTTTAGTCATACTTTCTCCCATTTAGGATGTCTCGTAGTGCCTTTATTTACAATAGTTTTATCCTTTTTCGACATGGAATAAATTATATTTCGGACTTTATTTTGTCTTTTATCTTTGTCTAAAATTTTAGGAAGTATATCTAAAATTAGGGTATCAATATCAGCTTTGGAAGCTACTTTATATTTGTCCAAATACTCTAAAACCAATTGCTTATAATGCTCATCCTTTAAGCCCCTGAGTTTAATATAGGTTGATTTTTCCTGAGCTGCATCTGCAATTTTTGATGACAAATGCAGGTTCGGTTTACGTCCTTCAATTAGACCAAGCGCTTTTAATTTTTTTATTTCGTCATCACTAATAGGTAGGTTTTTTTGAACCCGATCTAATAAAACGACCGTTTTTAAATCTAGATCTGTTTTGCTCATTAGTAATCTGGTATAATTCTCATCCCAAATTCTCCCCGCAATCTTAACCGCTACTTTAGATGGATTCGAAAGATCAAAGTCAGGCATAGGGAAAAAACGTTCTTGTTGCTTTAAGAACATTCGCCTGATCCCACTACCAATTGTATCAATCATATTAAGATTGACCATGGCGTCTACTAAAAATTGATTGCGGTAATATTCTTGGGGGGCATCTTGCTCAATTACTCTTTCAACACTTTGTGGAATAAAATCCCCTAGATTTGTGAATAATAATTCATCTGGTTTTTCCACGACAGTTATGCGACCCTGTAAACTATAATCTTGATGCGCAATACAATTATGGAGCGCTTCACGAATCACAAACGCATCATACATTTTAATTTCGATTGGAAAAATAGAATCGTTTTTTAGGTAACGATAAGTCAAATTTCTAATTCTATTAAATACCTCTGATGAGTTTAATAGAAAGGGTATCCCAAAATGCTCGTAATCTTTTTCAACATTATGTTCGTCTTTTAAAATCCAAGAAATTTTAGCGACGGATGGACTCAATAAATGGGATGACTCTTCTTTGCCCAGTAAAAGCAAAGCTGTATTTGTTATCTGGCCTCTTAATGTGATTTTAGCTTTATTAAGAAATGTAATTGTATCCCAAGTATCGCATTCATTCGCTTTTCTAGGATTTTTCTCTTTGTATTCAATGCGGGCCTTCGCTATTGCTTCTGGATCTAAATCGTCCAAAGTTGCAAAGGGCACAATTTGTGCTGACCAGTCTTCATTTGTGTTTATTTGCTCTTTAAGTATGGCATCTTGACGTTCTTTTTTCAGATCCGTTAAACTATCCTCAATACGCTGCCATGCTTTTGAATGCGCATAAACAATAAGTCGAGGTAAATGCTTAGGAATATGAAATACCCAAACGGTTTTATTTGTATCACTTGTTTTTAGCTCTTCAACGTATAGTTTTTCTGAATTTATGTTCGTACACTTTTCAACAATTTTAAGCTTTATATTCTTAGTATTATAATTGTTAAATTCTATAATTCCCGAGATTTCGCCAGACTTATCTTTAATTCCAATTACTAAATGACCTCCCTCCATATTAGCAATTGCGGAGATATAGGAAATAATATCATCGCCAGCATTACCGCCAAAAGAATGTTTCAGTGACTGGAATTCTTTCCATTCACAAGCCTCGTTTTCTTGTGGGTATTTGTCTTGTAAATGTTTTTTCAGTTCCTGTTCGGTCATTTTACTTAGTAATTATATTTTTAGTCAACAAGCAAAAGTTCAATCACTTAGGCGCATTGTATATTTTTATAATCTATTAGCTTGAGATTTTAAAATCATGAAAAAAGAAGAAAGAGGTTAGTAATGAGCAGCTAATTTGTTGCAGATCCACTGAAATAGTGATTTGATATTTTAGGGCTTTTTTAAAATAAAGATTAATTAAGAAAATTGGCTGCCATAATTCTCCTTTATTTTCATGAGAGTATCTATCAATATTGGAAAATATTTTATAATGGAAGTCTCTTTTCCGTCCATAGTTATTTTTTCAACATTACACAGAAAACTGTCATGATAATCATGCCAATGTTGAGTTTTATATGAAATTTCTTGATTACTCGAAATATGATTAAAAGTCGTATTTAAATCGTTTTTATACATATGGTTTTCACAATCAAGATAAACGAGGCAGAATGAAATAAATCTATTAGAATTTTCTTCATAAAAATCTGAACAACTTTCCAATGAACTTATTATTTCGTCCCAAGTTCCTAACAATAAAAATAAAAAGTCTGCGATTAGAAATACTTCAAAGTCAATATTAGTATACCCTACTCTTCTTTCATTTAAAGAAATTTCAAATGTTCTCCTATCGAAGCTTTTGTTAGTAATCTTGATTAGCCTTCTAATTGTTATCCGGTGAGTTAAAATTAAGGCTTGAAGTATGTAAATTAAATTTAAATGTAAAAAGCTTTTGGGGTTTTTGAAATCTAAAAATCTGTTTTTAGAGTTGTTTAATATAGAATCTAAAAATTTTGGCAAAGTTTCATTCACATTTGAAGAGTTATTAAATTCAAAAATTCTGTACGAATAAAATTTGTCTATGTATCCATTGAAGTCAACATTCCTACCATATTTGTTCTGGAAAATTTGTCTAACGTTGACTTGATCAAAAACTAGAATTATTTTATCAAAATTAAATTTGTTATCAGATTTCTGTTTTTTGTCAAAATGAGATGACAATACATTTAAAATTCTGAATATGTGATCTGGATCAATTCGATCCAGATCATCAATAATCAATACAGCCTGGCAATTATTATCATCAATTCTAACTTTTAGTTGATCTACAAGCTGACAAATAAGTTGAGTAAAAAAATCTTCTTCAAGTGTGGAGCCTTTATTAGTGGTAAACTCATGTAAATAATTGATCAATGTTGATTTATCATCTACTTGGGCATCGTCAAACTCTTTGTAATATTTTTTACTTAAAGACTCCAGTTTTTCATAAATATTAAACAAGTTTTGCCCTACCAAAGGTATAGTATTTAAAAAAGGGGCTAAAATGCTATGACTATTTTTAAATGCAAATTTTTGAAAATATTCCAAATGATTAATTTCCAATTTATCAAACTCAACATCTTTACCCAATAATTCAAAAAGGATATCAAATTTTATTAATTCAAAGATATCTTCATTTGAAGCAACAGAATAATTTACTGGATATAAATGGATTACATTATAGTTACTATTTTCATTAAAAAAGGAATTTAAAAAATAGGTTTTACCAGTACCAAATGGGCCAGAAAAGATTACTCGGTCATTAAATGGGACTTTTAAATGATCTGAAAATTTTTGCTTTATTTGCTCTATTTCAAACTCCATAGTATTGAATAATTGTTTCTGTTTTACATTTTACTCCTAACATCCACTTTACCTGTAACCACCTCTCTGATCAAAGTAGTTTTATATTCTTTATAAAATTCAATTTCTTTTTCCATTTTGTTGATTAATTTATTCTTTCTAGTGGTTGCGATCTCTATGCGATTAGAAATTTGTATTTGTTCTTCAATTGATGGGATAGAAATATAAATCCGTTTTAAGTCATTAGTATTAAATCTAAATACTTTCAACCCCTTGGCATACTTTTTTAATACCGCACCTAATTGGCTTGCATATTGATATAGGAATTTTTCATACAAAACATTTCGATTGGGTTTTAAAAGAATTTGCTCTCCTCCTAATAAACCTATATTTGAACTGTTATAATAGCATGTATGTCCTAAGTCTTCAATTGTCTCAGAAGTTGAGATAAGTATTGTATCACCTTTTGACACAATCTGACTTTCTTTAAAAAATTCGTCGTTAACATAGTAGTTGAAACTTTCATCGATAATATCAACTTTGTAAGTTTTACCATATTGTAAAGCGACATATTCTCCGGTATCTAGCAATTCATCTTTTAAAAAACCGGTATTACCTCTCACAATATTTGTAATCCAATCAATTCTATAGCTATTCCAATGTGATGGAATCTCTCCTAACCATTCATCCCCAGAATCTTTCATGGGAACTGTTGGATTAAGCCCTTTAGTTACAGCTTGCTTAGTATATACTTTATTTTCTTCTTCTAACAATTTAATGAAAGTCTCTTTCTTGGCAATTAATTGGTCAATTTGGGCAATTTTTTGGTCAAGGAATTTAGCGATTTTTGCCTGTTCCGAGAGAGTGGGTATTGGCATTGGTATTGCACCTAGCATAACTAAGTTTAAGCCATCTCTTTTGTCTCCACCACCTAAGTTTCTAATATTCTGATAATTACTTCGTATCCAATAAAGTAAAAATCTATTATTGATTTTATCATTGGGCACAATAACCCCCAAGGATTGGTTGCATGTCGTTTTAAATTTTACTTGAGCAACCATTCCCTTTGTTTTCCCTTGGCCTGCCAAAGCTATAATTAGAGAACCTTCTGCAATCCATTTTGCAGATGAATTGTTGTAGGCCTCCTCGGTGATATATTCTGACGCTTCTACAATATCTCCTTGATTAACACTACCTGAATTTAACCAAGGGATAGTCCCATTGCTCCAATACTCTTCTATCTCTTTTGATGGAGTTCCTCCTGAATAAATGTCAGAATACCACTTTAAATTAGAGTGACTCCAATGACTTGGAATCTCTACAATCCATTCAACTCCCGAATCTGTGTAACTTTCGTACTTTTTCATTAATTAAGTATTCTGCAGATTCTATTTAAATCAAACTTAAGCTCGGCAATTGAATCTTGCCAATAATTGTTAGATATTTCCTCATCATCATTATTCAAAAGATACACAAAACCATTCATCGATAGACGCAAATCAAATTTTTTGAATTTTTGAAATTCTATACTGTTTTCAAAATCATTCATAATGTCTAAGCACGAGTCAACAATTGAGCTTGCTGATTTTATTGAAGGGGGAAGACTATCTATTGATTCAATTAAAATCTTTAAGTTTTTTTTAGTCATTGATAATGCTTTTTAACAACCCATCAGTCTCATGCTCTAATGCTAAAATATCAGCGCGAATTTCCTCCAAAGAACGAAGTGGTTTATACTGATAGAAGTACTTAGTGAAATTAATTTCATACCCTATTGTGGTTTTGCTTTCGTCAATCCACGCGTCAGGAACATGAGGTAAAACCTCCTTTTTCATATATTCTTGAATATCCATCAGCAGTGGAATATTCTCAGTATCTCGTAAGGATGAATCGGGTTTAGGGGCTCCTTTTTTGTCTTTCAAAATCTCGCCTTTCTCATTTCTTTCTGGTCTCTCTACGGTTACTTTGGAATAGCCAAAAGCTTTGTTCTCAAATACTTTGGAGAACTGCCCTTCGATAAATTCACCATAGATCCGTGTGATTTCTGTAATATGATCATCAGACAATTCATTTCGCTTGTCGCCTAATGATTTACTCATCTTCTTGAAGAAATCGGCGCCATTAATAAGCTGAACTTTCCCTTTGCGATTCTTTGGCTTGTGATTTGATATCACCCAGATATAGGTGGAAATACCTGTATTGTAAAATAACTGATTTGGAAGGGCTATAACAGCTTCTAGTAAATCATTTTCAATGATCCATTGGCGGATGCTGCTTTCATTCTTTGTTTTACTTGGGGATCCTGAAAAGAGGGGAGAACCATTAAAAACAATAGCAAGGCGCGAGCCCTCTGGCTTCATCTTACTCATTAAATGCATCAAGAATAAAAAGGAGCCATCACTTACAGAGGGCAATCCTGCTCCAAATCTACCTCCATGGCCAAGAGATTCATGCTCATCTTTGACTTTCTTTCCAAACTTCTCCCACTTCACACCGAATGGAGGATTTGTAATCAAGTAATCGAATTTCTCGTGGGATAACTGATCCTCTGAAATGCTATTGCCTTTCTTAATGTTGGATGCATTTTGTCCCTTGATTAATAAATCTGATTTACAAATGGCATAAGACTCAGGATTTAATTCTTGACCAAACACTTCCAAGCGGGCGTCTGGATTTAATTCGTGTAAATATTCCTCTGCAACAGAAAGCATACCACCTGTGCCAGCACAACAATCATAGATAGTTTTAGTAATTCCCTTTTTGGTTAAAATATCCCGGTCATTTAGGAACAAAATATTAACCATCAATTTTATGACCTCTCTAGGAGTAAAGTGCTCTCCGGCAGTTTCATTCGATATTTCAGCAAATTTCCGAATAAGCTCTTCAAACATGTACCCCATTTCCATGCTCGAAATCCGATCCGGATGAAGATCAACTTCTTGGAATCGTTTTACAACCATAAACAAGAGATTAGCCTCATCCATTTTATTGATTTGATTCTCAAATTCAAACTGTTCGATGATTTCCCGCGCGTCTTCTGAAAATCCATTAATGTAATTGCGAAGATTTGCAGCAATGTTATTTGGGTCAGCAATAAGCTTATCAAAATCGAAAAGACTTTTATTGTGGAATTTCAATCCGGCAGTTTTATTTAATATCGGATCAACATTTTCAACATTCGTGGTTTTGAGGTTTTCGTATTTTTTCAATACATCCTCCTTTGTGCTTTGAAGAACACAATCCAAACGTCTAATAACGGTTAATGGCAGTATGATTTTGCCGTAGTCGCTTTGCTTGTAATCACCACGAAGAAGGTCGGCAATAGACCATATAAAATTGGCAGATTCTTTAACGTTTTTCATTGATTAATAAATTCGGTTCTCTGGGTAAAATTGAATACAAAATAGCGAAAAAATCAATAAGAAATAGAATCCTAAAAGTAATAAAACAAGTAATTCTGTGACAGGAGTGTAGTTAATCCTTTAAATAAATATTTTGTAGGTTTCGAATCACTTTAGTATTTCCTAAATACAAAAAAGAGGCCCCCTTTCGGAAGCCTCCATAACAATCTTTATTCTTTGTGCTTTATGCTCTGTGCTTTAAATCTATACTCTCTACTCTATTATCTCTAATCTAAAACCGACTGCGTCGGTTTAGTCGTATTATACAACTCATACCAATCCTGGTGATCCATCTCGATTTCGAATGCGTCCACGATGTTTTGAAT
>JAHEHJ010000143.1 GCA_024644655.1 Flavobacterium sp. | reverse complement strand
TTGAAATATACCATCGGCGGACAAAGTATCAGTTCTTCGGTTACTAAAGACAATACATTCAATCATTATGCCCTTTCCTATGATGCCACAGCCAATAAATTGAGCATCATCGAAAACAGTATAGAGAAAAAAAGTATTTTACTCACTACTGCAATCAACTTCACGAATGAAAATCCTATGGTAGTAGGAGGAAATACCTTTAAAGGAAACCTACACGATTTGCGATTTTGGAAAAAATATATTTCAAGAGATATGGCTGTTGCCAATGCCGGAAGTGTACTCAATGGAAATGAATTCGGTCTTATGGGATATTGGCCCATAAACGAAGGAAATGGAATCGTTGCCAATGATTTGGCCCGATTTAAGGATCTTGTTATAGCTAATGCCAATTGGGATATTTTTCCCAAAGGAACTGCTTATACTTTTGATGGGACTAATTATCTGGCTTTACCAGAAGTTTCAAAAGTAATTATTTCTAAAGAAATGGATGCGACGCTTAATTTTTGGATGAAAACGAGTCAGTCTGGTGTTGCCACACTTTTGTCTAATGGTAAAGGAGATGCTACAGATTTAGTCGAAAGTAATACGTATCGCAATAAATGGGCACTTAATCTGAATGCTACTGGTGGTATTGAACTGCAAGCCGAAGCTAAAACATATCCTTTTGGCAGTGTTAAAGTAAATGATAATAGTTGGCACCATATTGCGATGAGTTTAACCAGAAATGGAACGATCCGTATGTATGTTGATGGTAACGAGCTGGCCTCGTATTCTAGCGCAGATATAGGTGGTTTTACTTCGAGTACAATTTTTGTGGGAGCTAGAGGTCAAATGAACAGTTCAATAAGCACAATTGATAATAAATATATAGGCCAAATAGATGAATTATGTTTTTGGAATATGGCTCGGAATGCTACGCAGATAAAAGCGGATCGTTACTACGAGGTGGATCCTCAAAGTACGGGTTTACTCTTGTATTCGTCTTTTAATAAGCCAGATATTGCTAATGCAAATGGACCTTTATATTATTATCCATTAAATTCAGTTGATAAAGGAAGTCTATACGCTTTATTAAACGGAAAACCACTTGCTTTTACGGATATAGCGCCTCCTATTAAGCCGTTTCGTCCTACGGAGTCAATTGTTGTAAATGCAGTAATAAATGGCGATCAAATCGTATTGATGCCAATGATTTCAGACTGGTCAAGCATAGAAGGGAAAGTGGCTAATATTACAGTTTCTAATCTTAATGATATGGCTGATAATAGTCAACAATCTCCTGTGTCATGGAGCGTTTATATCAATAAGAATCCTACGAAGTGGTTTGTAGAAGGACAAGGTAAGGTTGTGAATTTAATGAAAAGGAATAATGATAATCTGACTTTTGATATTACTATAGTTAATCAAGGCGGACTGTCACAGCCCTACACTATTGATATACCTAGTTGGCTAACACTATCATCAAAATCTGGAACAATTGCCCCAAACACAACGATTACGATAAAAGCTTCGGTTGACAATAATTTAGCTATTGGGAATTATAATACTATTTTGTCTTTAGCTACCAATTATGGCTATAACGAAAAAATTCAATTGGATTTACGTGTTTTGGAAAAAGAACCGATTCTAGTGTTAGATCCTACAAAGTTTACCCAATCGATGAATGTCATCGGGAAAATAAAAATAGATGGTGTTTTTACGGATGATCTCTATGATAAAGTTGTAGCGATAGTGAATGGGGAAGTTCGCGGAATGACCAATGTGATTTTTGACATAGCTTTGAATGAATATTTTGTTTATTTGACTGTTTATAGTAATAATTTAAGTGGCGAAGATGTAATTTTTTACATTTGGGATGCCTCAGATGGAAAGTTAAAAGAGGCTTCTCTAGAGGGTTCTTCGTCAGTTCCGTTTGTTGCCGATACACTTTTAGGGACCTATAGAATTCCTACTATTTTTAACAATACAAAAGTAACAGGTCAGCAAATTAAATTGAACCAAGGATGGACTTGGACATCTTTTAATGTTACCGATGCACGATTTGCTAATTTGAATTTGCTTACCAAAGGGCTTTCACTAAGCACCTCTGATTTGTTTGAGTCTAATTCACCAGCATTTTTTGATGCCTATCAATACAATGCTATCAATCCTAGTCAGAGTGCGTGGTCAGGAACTATTTCTGGGAATGGTG
>JAHEHJ010000015.1:20732-49643 GCA_024644655.1 Flavobacterium sp. | reverse complement strand
GCTATATATATAACTAAAAAATATAGAAAATAGTTTGGGTAAGAAATCTAAACAAATTGATTGAGTGCATTTTCTAATCCCAGTAGGGATTTAAGGCCTTATTTATTTCCAAAAAACAAAGGGGGTGATTCTATAAAGCAAAAAAGCCATCCACAATAAAGTGGAAAGCTTTTCATTGGTCTAACTACTAAACCGTGATACGCTTTACAAAGGCGTATCGAAACAACACAACTAATCTTAAATACTTTATTGGGAAACCCAACAGGAAAAGTAACGATTCCTATTTTGGGCAAAAAAGCACTTTGTTTCCAAAGTGCTTTCCCAATTTTCGCGGTCTGGACGGGACTCGAACCCGCGACCCCATGCGTGACAGGCATGTATTCTAACCAACTGAACTACCAAACCATCGCTTAATTGCGGTTGCAAATATACAACCGTTTTTCATTTGTGCAACTTTTTTTTACTAAAATATTTAGCTTCTTTATTTAATATTAACCAAACATTTGTTTTTCAACCAAGTATGTCGTTAAAATCTTTTCAAAATTTTCTTCAACAGCGACTGGCACATACTTTATTTTGTTTTGCGCGCAGGTTAGCGCAATGGATTTAAAATACTCATTTATCTTTTCTTCGTAGGCTTCTTTTATAGAATCTGCAAAAACATTTATCTCTTCTCCTGTTTCTAAATCGATAAATTTGCGTGGTGCATTATCAAAATTGAAGTTAGCTTCTGTTTTTTTATCCATAACATGAAACACTACTACTTTATGTTTGTTGTGTTTCAAGTGTTGTAAAGCATTAAAAAGTGCTTCCCTATTTTCAGTTTGGAACATATCTGTAAACAACACAATCATAGAGCGGCGATGAATTTTTTCAGCAATTTGATGTAAAAAAGTAACCGTATCGGTGCTTTTAGTTGCTTTGGGATTCTCCAACAGGCCTTCCAGTATATTTAAGAGCATTCTATGGTGTCTATCACTTCCTTTTTCGGGCGCATAGTACTCATAGGTATCTGAGTACACACTAAGCCCTACAGCGTCTCTTTGTTTTTTCAATAAATTCATCAAAACTGCGGAAGCCAAGACTGAAAATCCAATTTTGTTGTGGTAAAAGAGTTCCTCTGATTTTAGTTTTGGATAATGCATTGAAGACGAATTATCAATAATCAAATGACAGCGAAGGTTTGTTTCTTCTTCAAATCGTTTTGTATAGAGTCGGTCTGTTTTTGCAAACAACTTCCAATCGATATGTTTGGTGCTTTCGCCTGAATTATAGACTTTATGTTCCGCAAATTCGGCAGAAAAGCCATGGAATGGACTTTTATGCATACCCGAAATAAAACCTTCCACCACTTGATTGGCTAGCAATTCAAGGTGTTTGAATCCTGAGACTAATTCTTTTTGTTCTTCTATCCTCATGTTTCAAAGGTAAATTGAAAAATTGAATTTAAATGTATAAAAAAAGGTTTGACTTGCGTCAAACCTTTTTTCTTATTTATTTTGATAATTACAATAATGCATCAATAGCGTCTGTGTAGGTCTTTTTAGGAGCAACTCCTACTTGACGTCCTACTACTTCACCATTTTGGAATACAAGTACTGTAGGGATGTTACGAACACCATATTTTGCTGCAAATTCTTGATTGGCATCTACGTCTACTTTTCCAACAACAGCTTTTCCATCATATTCTGTTGAAATTTCATCAATAACAGGACCTACCATTCGACAAGGTCCGCACCATGCTGCCCAAAAATCTACTACAACAGGTTTATCTGATTTTAATACTACTTCTTCAAAAGTAGCATCGGTAATTGCTAAAGCCATATTCTATATTTTAAATTACTTTTACTAGATGTCAAAATTAGACATTTTATTTTGGTTTTCATTCTAAAAACATCAGTTTTACTTATCAATACATTAGCGAAATTGATGCTTAATTGAGGCTAAATTTGATATTCATTTTTTCCAATTCGACCAACAGCTCATTTGATATTTTAATTTTCAATTTTCTACTAGGTACGGAAAGCCGTGTTATAATTTGGTTTTCTTCCTCAATTTCAGGAAGTTCAATTTCCACATCATCAATTTGTTCCGTTTCGCTATTACCTTCTTCCTCGTTTAGTGTTTTTGGCACAACAACTGGCTGTATTTTCTTAATCGTTTCTTGTTCTAAAATTTCAAAAGAGACCGTGTTTTCTCCTTTATTTTCGGTAAACAACTGATTTAATTGTTGGATAAAAGCTTGTTGTAAATCATTTATATCCAATTGGATACTTAATTTTTTGGCAAATTGTGGCAATACATCTTGCAGTTGTTTTACGTCTAGGAATTGTATACGCGGTTCCGATTTTTTTCCTGTTTCACGATTAACCCATCCATCTTTTACTGTAATTTTAAAGTAGACAAATTGATTGTTGACTAAGAAATGGCGGAATTTCAGATATTCTTCATCAAATATTCTGAATTCATGGCTTTCATCGTATCCTTCTAATGTAAACATAGCCCAATCTTTACCGTTTTTAGCCGTTTTATATTGCACATTAGTTACTATCCCTGCAAAGGTTAGATTCTTGCTTACAAAAGCGCTCAAATTTTTCAAGTATTCCAATTTGCTATTGCAGAAGTATTTCATTTCGAATCGGTAATCGTCCAAAGGGTGTCCGGATATATAGATACCTACTACTTCTTTTTCTTTGGCTAACTTTTCCATGGTACTCCAATCTTCACAAGGAGGCACAGTAGGTTCTGCAATTTGGACATCACTGGCATCGCCAAACAAACTCACTTGGGATGAATTTTCATTTTCTTGAAATTTAGCCCCATAGCGTATTGCTTTTTCATAGAACGTAATGTTGTCTCCATCGGTATGGAAATATTGAGCACGATGTGTTTCTGCAAAGCAATCAAATCCACCTGCTAGGGCTAAATTTTCGAATGCTTTTTTATTGGCTGCGCGCAAGTCAATTCGCTTGGCTAAATCAAAAATAGACTTGTAATTTCCTTCTTTTCTATTGGCTACTATTGTTTCCACAGCTCCCATTCCGACCCCTTTAATGGCACCCATTCCAAATCGAACGGCATAATTTTCATTTACCGTAAACTTATAGTAACTCTCATTCACATCGGGGCCAAGTACTTGTAATCCCATGCGTTTACACTCTTCCATAAAGAAGGACACCTGTTTGATATCATTCATATTATTAGAAAGTACGGCTGCCATGTATTCTGCAGGATAATGTGCCTTTAGATAAGCCGTTTGATAGGCAATCCAGGCATAGCAAGTAGAGTGTGATTTATTAAATGCGTATTGTGCAAAAGCTTCCCAGTCTTTCCATATTTTTTCTAATTTTTCTGCTGCATGACCATTTGCTACTGCTTGATCGATGAACTTGGATTTCATTTTATCTAGTACATCCTTTTGTTTTTTTCCCATTGCTTTTCGCAACACGTCGGCGTCCCCTTTGGAGAAATTGGCTAGTTTTTGAGAAAGTAGCATTACTTGCTCTTGATATACCGTAATCCCGTAGGTTTCTTTGAGGAATTCTTCATTGGCTTCCAAGTCATAGGTTATTTCTTCTTCCCCATTTTTACGTCGCACGAAAGAAGGTATATACTCTAATGGCCCTGGTCGATAGAGCGCATTCATAGCGATCAAATCTCCAAAAACCGTTGGTTTTAGATCTTTAAGGTATTTTTGCATACCGGGAGACTCGTATTGGAAAATTCCAACTGTTTCACCTCTTTGGAACAACTCATAGGTTTCCACATCATCAATAGGAAACGTATCTGGATCGAGTTCGACACCCGTTCTGTATTTTACTAATTTTACTGTATCTTTAATCAAGGTGAGGGTCTTAAGACCCAAGAAGTCCATCTTGAGTAGTCCTGCACTTTCTACGACCGAGTTATCAAATTGAGTCACATACAACTCTGAATCTTTGGCGGTTGCTACAGGAACAAAATTAGTAATATCACTAGGTGTGATGATTACACCACAGGCATGTATTCCTGTATTTCTAAGGTTTCCTTCTAATATTTTGGCTTGTTGAATCGTTTCCCCTCCCAGGTCATTGGCATTTGCTAATTCGATAAGCTCTTTCACTTTATCAAATTCTTCGGCACGGAGTGCTGCTTTTAATTTATCATTATCTAAGGTAAATATTTTGGCCAAGTTTAAATTGGTTGGAATCAACTTAGCAATTTTATCCGCTTCAAACAAAGGCAAATCCAATACACGTGCGGTATCTCTAACAGATGATTTAGCTGCCATCGTTCCGTAGGTGATAATTTGCGCTACTTGTTTGGATCCGTATTTATTAATTACATAGTCCATTACACGGCTTCTCCCCTCATCATCAAAATCGATATCAATATCGGGCATGGACACACGATCTGGATTTAAGAAACGCTCAAAAAGCAAGTCATATAAGAGCGGATCTATATTGGTAATCCCGAGACAATAGGCTACTACAGAACCTGCGGCAGAACCCCGGCCAGGGCCTACAGACACATCCATTTTTCGAGCTGCTGCGATAAAATCTTGTACGATTAAGAAATACCCTGGATAGCCTGTTTTTTCAATGGTTTTTAGTTCAAAATCTAAACGTTCTTGTATTTCAGGTGTAATTTCCCCGTATCGTTTCTTAGCTCCTTCAAAAGTAAGATGAGCTAAGTATTTATTCTCCCCTCTTTTTCCGCCATCTACTTCATCTTCTACTACTAGGAATTCCTCTGGGATATCAAATTTGGGTAACAACACATCTCGAGACAGGTCGAATATTTCGATTTTTTCTACGATTTCTTCCGTAGTTGTAATGGCTTCTGGCAAATCATGGAAAAGCTGTTTCATTTCGTCGCCCGATTTGAAATAGTATTCTTGATTATTGAATCCGTAACGATAGCCTCGACCTCGACCTATAGGCGTTGATTGTTTTTCACCATCGCGCACGCATAATAAAATATCGTGTGCATTGGAATCTTCTTTATTGACATAGAAGACGTTATTTGTAGCTACGGTTTTTACATGATGTTTTTTGGCTAGAGCAATCAATGATGCATTTACTCGATTTTCATCTTCTTGGTTATGCCGCATTAATTCGATATAAAAATCTTCACCAAATTCTTGTTTCCACCAAACGAGTGCTTCTTCGGCTTGATTTTCACCAATATTTAAAACCTTGCTTGGGATTTCTCCATAGAGATTTCCGGATAGCACAATAATATCTTCTTTGAACTGTTGTATTGCATTTCGGTCTATACGCGGCACATAATAAAAACCTTCTGTATAGGCTATAGAAGATAGTTTGGCCAAATTATGATAGCCTTTTTTAGTTTTGGCTAAAAAAACGATTTGGTATCCATTGTCTTTTCTTGACTTGTCTTTCAAATCATCGCACACGTAAAATTCACAACCAACAATAGGTTTTATTATTGTTTCAGTTAGTAAATTTCCTTCTTCTTCGGCTTGTTTATTTTTGGCTTGAGCGGCTTTATTATGGTATAGAATATCGCGCACAAAATGAAAGGCCCCCATTAGATTGGCATGATCAGTCATTGCAACAGCGGGCATTTTATTTTTGACAGCTGCAGCTACTAGATCTTTCACACTAATAGTAGATTGTAACACTGAAAACTGGGTGTGATTGTGCAAATGCACAAAATCAACATCAGCAACATCATGATGAACAATTTTTTGTTCTTGGGTTGGGGTATGTACTTCTTGTTTCTTTTGAAATTGCTTTCTAATTTCATCGGAGGCTTGTTTCAGATTGATGTGTTTCAATCCGATCAGCTGAATTTCTTGTGGGTTATTTTGTTTAAATTCTTTGAAGTACTCAATTGAAACATCCAGTTCTTCTTTGGTAAAAACATCTCTTCGGATTAGTTCTAAGAAACAACGTGTAGTAGCTTCCACATCGGCAGTTGCGTTATGAGCTTCACCAAAAGGAACATTAAAAAGATAACTGTGTAATTCGGTTAGGGTTGGCAATTTAAATTTACCCCCTCTACCTCCAGGCAGTTTCAAAAGAGCAGCGGTAACTTCGGTACAGGTATCTAAAACCGGCATAGAAGCCATGGGAGAATTTACACCTAAGCGATAGAACTCACATCCCATAATATTGACATCAAAGCCAACATTTTGCCCCACTATAAATTTGGCTTTAGACAAAGCGGTGTTGAATTTTTCCAACACTTCAGACAGAACTATTCCTTGAGCTTCGGCTAGTTCGGTAGAGATACCGTGTATTCTTTCGGCGTCATACGGAATATTAAACCCTTCGGGTTTCACCAAATAATCTTGATGCTCGATAAGATTCCCCATAGCATCGTGCAATTGCCATGCGATTTGAATACATCTAGGCCAATTGTCGGTATCAGAAATAGGAGCACCCCATCGCTTAGGCAAACCGGTAGTTTCGGTATCAAAAATTAAATACATAGGTACAAATTCCAAAGTTAAAAATTCCAAATTCCAGTTCTTTTCAGGTTTTGGAAGTTGCAATTGTATTAACTTCAAAAGTACATTTTCATATTATAGGTATCAATTTTAGTTATCAACAAAAAACAAAAAAGCCAACTCGAATGAGTTGGCTTTTTACCTATTATTTAGATGTAAACTAGTATCTTCCTCTATTTCCACCACCGTTGTTTCCACCACCGCTGTAGCTTCCGCCACCACGTGAGTTTCCACCACCGTTGTAACCACTTCCGCCTGAACGGTTGTTGTTAAAACTTCTTCTTTCGCCTTCCGGTTTCGGTTCAGATTTATTTACTACGATTGTACGACCTTCTACTGTAGCACCATTCAATTCTTGAATTGCTTTTTCAGCTTCTGTATCATTTTCCATTTCAACAAAACCAAATCCTTTACTTCTTCCAGTAAATTTATCAGTAATAATTTTCACGGAATTAACCGTACCATAGACTCCAAAAGAATCTCTTAAATCTGCTTCGTCTATACTAAACGGAAGACTCCCAACAAAAATGTTCATATTTTATATTTAAAATTCAGACACAAAGGTAACCTAATAAATTCGTAAACCGCTATTAATTTGGACTTTATTATTTTTAATGCATAAAAAAACCATCCGAAGATGGTTTGAAAGGGATTTACACATCGTTTATAAAGATGGATAAATTGGTATTTTATAAAACTCTCCGTATTGGAAATTCACAATTGGTTCTGCAAAAGGATTGTTATTTGTATTTACTGCATTAAATTTAAATTTACCTGTAACGGTTTGATTCACATTGTCATAAGCTGTAATTTCTATTTCACCATTACTGTTTTGAACATTTTCAACTCTGATTTTACAATTTAAATTTCCAGAAGTAACTGTTACAATATCCCCAGGCAAATATCCATTACCTCTTGCTACTACTCGCACAACAGAAGTTACTAATCCGGCAGCATTTGTTACAATCGCAACAGTTAAACCCGACCCAGAACCCCCTGTGGTGTTATGAGCAGAATCACATACATATTGGTTATTTGTTTGAAGGTCACAATCAGAAGTATATCCTGAACCTGTATTCACTAGAGAAACGCTATATACCTGACCCGGTACTGGTTCAGTAGCGTATTCCATACTTACATCATTAAAACTTGAAGAATACGATGCTAAATTCGCAGCATTAGTAGTTCCTAACACATATTTACCTACTGATATACTACTTGTATTTAAGGTTACATTTTCATATTCTGTTTGTGCTTCAATAGTAAGCGCTCCAGATGGTGAAACGTAAGCTCTTGTATCGTTAGATCTCCATAGTACATCATCTTTTAATCCTTGAAATCCAGGGTTATTGGTTTGCAAATCTTCTTGACAAGACGAAAAGAAAACGGCTATAATAAATAGGGACACTAATTTTTTCATAATTTCAACGTATTACTCCACAAAAATAGTTTTTTAATATAAAAATGCTAATTAAATTTTAAAAAAATATAGCCAAACCAATATAGAATGCTATCCTATTATTAAAAAAAACTGCAACCACTAGTATATTGATTAAAAAAAACTATCTTTGCGCCCTTAAATAACCGAGGTCGAGTACCTCAAATTAATCAAAAAGATTATGTCAGTAAAAATTAGATTACAAAGACACGGAAAAAAAGGGAAACCTTTTTATTGGATCGTAGCAGCTGATGCTCGTTCTAAAAGAGATGGTAGATTCTTAGAGAAATTAGGAATTTACAATCCAAACACTAACCCAGCTACTATTGATTTAAACCTTGACCAAGCGGTTCAATGGTTACACAATGGAGCACAGCCTACAGATACTGCTAGAGCAATCCTTTCATACAAAGGAGCTTTAATGAAACACCACCTTGATGGAGGTGTTCGTAAAGGAGCTTTAACACAAGAACAAGCTGATGCTAAATTGGCTAAATGGTTAGAAGAAAAAGCAACTAAAGTAACTTCTAAAAAAGAAGGTTTATCAAAAGCACAAGAAGCAGAAAAAGCAAAAGCTTTGAAAGCTGAGAAAGCTGCTAATGACAAACGTGCTGCTGCCGCTGCTGAAGCTTTAAAAGCTGAAGAAGCAGTAGAAGAAGTTGCGGAAGAAGTAGAAGAAGTTGTAGCTGAAGTAGCTGTTGAGGAAGCTCCAGTTGCTGAAGTTGTTGCTGAAGAAGCTCCTGCTGTTGAAGAAGCACCTGCTGCTGAAGTAGTTGCTGAAGAAGCACCTGCTGTTGAGGAAACTCCAGAGGCTCCTGCTGCTGAAGAAACAGAAGCTTAATACTTCAAGAGGCAATTATGCGTAAAGAAGAATGTTTCTATTTAGGTAAAATTGCTAAAAAATTTAGTTTCAAAGGCGAAGTTCTTGTTTATTTAGACACTGACGAGCCCGAACTATATGAAAACATGGAATCAGTATTTGTTGAATTCAACAAAGATCTGGTTCCATTTTTTATTGAAAATAGTTCCCTGCACAAAAATGATTTTCTACGGGTACAATTTGAAGATGTAGATTCTGAAGAAGAAGCTGACAGCATTTTAGGCTGTGCTGTTTACCTACCCTTAAATATGTTGCCTAAATTAGAAGGCAATCGTTTTTATTTTCATGAAGTGATTGGTTTTGAAGTTGAGGACAAGCGTCTTGGTGTTGTTGGAGTAATTGCATCGATCAATGACTCAACTGCCCAACCCCTATTTGAAGTCTTGAATGGTGAAGTGGAAATTCTTATTCCGATGATAGATCATTTTCTAGTTGAGATTGACCGAAAAAACAAAAAAATGGTAATGGATTTGCCAGAGGGCCTCATTGAAATGTATCTTTAGAAGCTAAGGGTTAAAATATACTATCCTCCACAAAATATAAAATACCTGACAGCCACTGGCTGTCCTCCTTTTAATTTCAAATGTTTCAATTCAAACAATTTAGCATACAACAAGATCGTTGTGCGATGAAAGTCGGCACAGATGGTGTATTGCTAGGTGCCTGGTGTCCTATTGAAAATAAACCTTTTTCGATATTGGACATAGGAACCGGAACTGGTTTAATTGCGCTGATGTTAGCACAACGCAGTCAAGCAGAGCAGATTGATGCTATTGAAATAGATGAAGATGCCTATGAACAAGCCGTAGACAATTTTGAGAACTCCTCTTGGAGTGACCGTTTGTTTTGTTTTCATGCTGGGTTGGATGAATTTATGGAAGAGCCCGAGGACGAATATGACCTTATAGTGTCTAATCCTCCATTTTATAGTGAAGATTATAAAACTTCGAATGAACAACGTGATATGGCGCGTTTTCAAGACGCTATGCCTTTTGAAGATTTGGTAGAAGCGGCGGATTTGTTACTTTCTGAAAATGGAATTTTTGCCGTTATTATTCCTTATAAAGAAGAAGTGCGGTTTATTGATTTGTGTGCGGAATTTGAATTGTATCCCGTTCGCGTTACCCGAGTTAAAGGCACGCATGACACCCCTATTGTTAGAAGTCTATTGGCTTTTAAGCGCTATGAACTTAGTACATTGACGGCAGATGAATTGGTTATTGAAACTGCGAGACATCACTATACAGAAGACTACATTGCATTGACTCAAGAATTCTATTTGAAGATGTAAGTTAATCGGATCCGATTAATTGCATATTTATAGAGAAACCGTTATTCTTATACCACTTTTCTTCTTTAAAATACCAAGTATCTTTATACCCCTGTGTAAAGTCAATTGCTATACATGGTTCATATAGGAAAGCATTGGGATAATAGGGTTTTGCATATAATTTGTTTTGTTCTAGGAGTACATGTTGGAGGACTACAAACACCCCCTCTTTTGGAAATTCAATTGACAAATTGCTCACATCAACTTCTGCGACGTGGGTTCCTTTTTTAATCTTGACGATTCTATTTTCTGTATTCAGTATTTCTTTGGGTTCACCGTTCTCTCCGACAGTATAAAAAAGTAGGCTTATAATTCTATTATTCTCACTTGCTGAAGCACAAAATTTAACGCTATTGATAAACGATGTGTTGTTTGTATTTTCAAAATACTTAGCTGTAATGCCATTTTTAGCATCAAATTGGACGGCATAGACTGAATCCCCTCTTTTGGCCTTACCTAGTTTTGCTATTTTCTCGAATTTGCGTTTTATGATTTTGACTTCGTTTAGGGCGATGGCATTGGGTTCTAGGGTAAGCACTTCACTCATTTTTAAGACAGTATCCTTATAACCCACACACGTAATTTTAAACTCATTTCCTATTTCCTTTTGATCAACAACAAAAGCACCAGTAGAATCAGAAGACCTGTAGAGTTGTTTATCTTTCCATATGTTAGCGTAAGCGATGGGCAGATTAGTGGCTTTATCCCTTAAGGATATAGAAGTTTGCCCGTGAAGCCATTGGCATACTAAAAGCAATACGATTATATGTCTCATTCGATATTAATATATATTTTACTAAAAATAGTAAATTAAATTATCTTCCTATTAGCAATTAGAATACTTAATCAAACTACTTCCTTTGGTATTAGTAAGATTCTTTGTGAAATAGACCTAATTCGGTATTATTTCACTTAATAAATAACATTTGTTCATTTGTTTCTAACGTATAGTTTGTCTAAATTTGCAAACGTTTTCGTGAACCAAATTTAACATTATGAAACCAGATTTATTTCAAGCTCCGGATTACTATTTATTAGATGATTTACTAACAGAAGAACACAAATTAGTTCGTGATTCGGCTCGTGCATGGGTAAAACGAGAAGTTTCCCCTATAATAGAAGATTATGCACAACGTGCTGAGTTTCCTAAACAAATCATCAAAGGTTTGGGAGAAATTGGAGGGTTTGGACCTTACATTCCTGAAGAATATGGTGGAGCTGGATTAGATCAAATTTCGTATGGATTGATCATGCAAGAAATTGAGCGTGGTGATTCGGGTGTTCGTTCGACTTCATCGGTACAATCATCCTTGGTAATGTATCCTATATGGAAATTTGGAACTGAAGAGCAACGAATGAAATATTTACCTAAGCTAGCTACAGGCGAATTCATGGGTTGTTTTGGTTTAACCGAACCGGATCATGGATCAAATCCAAGTGGCATGACTACCAACTTTAAAGATATGGGTGACCATTATCTTTTAAACGGTGCGAAAATGTGGATTTCGAATGCTCCGTTTGCTGATGTTGCGGTCGTGTGGGCTAAAAATGAAGAAGGAAGAATTCACGGTTTGATTGTGGAGCGCGGTATGGAAGGGTTTACCACTCCTGAGACACACAACAAATGGTCACTTCGAGCTTCAGCTACAGGAGAATTGATTTTTGACAATGTAAAAGTACCTAAAGAGAATTTGTTACCTGGAAAATCAGGACTAGGAGCCCCAATGATGTGTTTGGATTCTGCTCGTTTTGGAATTGCTTGGGGAGCAATTGGTGCTGCCATGGATTGTTACGATACAGCTTTGCGATATGCAAAAGAGCGCATCCAATTTGACAAACCTATTGCTGGAACACAATTGCAACAAAAGAAATTAGCCGAAATGATTACTGAAATTACGAAGGCTCAATTATTAACATGGCGTTTGGGCGTATTGAGAAATGAAGGTAAAGCAACTACGGCTCAAATCTCAATGGCGAAACGAAATAATGTGGATATGGCTATTCATATTGCACGTGAAGCCCGTCAAATTCTTGGTGGTATGGGAATTACTGGAGAATATTCTATTATGCGTCACAGCATGAATTTAGAGTCGGTAATTACTTATGAAGGAACTCATGATATCCACTTATTGATTACGGGTGCTGATATTACTGGCATTCCTGCTTTTAAATAAAAAAGAACGATTAAACAATCTATAAAATTGATACAAAAGCTTCCCTTACCAGAGAAGCTTTTTTTATTTTTGATAAAAAATAAAATTATGCCTATTTCTACAATAAACAAATCTATACATCCCTACAAACAAAATTTACTTCAGCATTCCCTTTATGAAAAAGTAAAAACTATTGAAGACTTACATTTATTTGTAGAAAATCATGTGTATGCTGTTTGGGATTTTATGTCCTTATTAAAGGCCTTGCAGAACAAGTTGACTTGTACTACTACACCTTGGTTTGCTTCTGAAAACCCAGAGACCCGCTATTTGATCAATGAAATTGTTTTGGCTGAGGAAAGTGATTTAACATTGGAAGGCACTCGATTGAGTCATTTTGAAATGTACGTGAAGGCTATGAAAAGTTGTGGTGCCCAAAGTACTGAGATAGATACTTTTTTACAACAAGTACTAGATACCAAAAATGTATTTATTGCTATTAAACAAAGTAATTTACATCCTAATGTAAAAGCCTTTTTGGATTTTACGTTTCGTGTAATAGAAGAAGGTAAAACCCATAAAATAGCCGCAGCATTTACGTTTGGAAGAGAAGATTTGATTCCGACTATGTTTACTGAAATATTAAAGAATTTTCAAGAAAATTTTCCCGATACTGATTTGTCCCAATTGATTTATTATTTCGAAAGACATATTGAATTGGATGCCGATGAACACAGTCCGATGGCCATGCGAATGATTACTGCTTTATGTCAGGATAATGCTCAAAAATGGAGAGAAGTAGAAGAAACTTCTATACTAGCATTAGAGAAGCGAATTGGGCTTTGGGATGCTATAGAGGAAAAAATTACTCAAAAAGAAATGGAATTGATCTAAAAAAAGGCGAGAATTACTTCTCGCCTTTTTTATGCTTCTGGTGCCAACTCAATGGCTAAACCATCTATCGCATCGGTTATTGGAATTTGACATCCTAACCTACTATTTTCTTTCACATTATAAGCTTCCCAAAGCATGGCTTCTTCGTCTGGTCCTTTTTCAGGTAGAGCGACGTCATTTAGCACATAACATTGACAAGAGGCGCACATGGCCATGCCGCCACAAATACCTATAGTTCCCTCTGGAGCCAATTCATAAGCCCTCACGACTTCCATGATACTCATATTCATATCGGTTGGCGCTTCTACTTGGTGAGAGATTCCTTCGCGATCAATAATTGTTAATGTAATATCTTGAGCCATTATTCTATAGATTTAACCACTGCTTTTTCGGCTTCTTTTCGAGTTCCATCAAATCCATCTACTCCAGAAACAGTTGTATACTTTAACACATACTTTTTACCAGGATTGATTCGATTGTAAACACTTTGGCACATTAAAGTAGCCTCATGAAAACCACATAAAATTAATTTCAATTTACCTGGATATATATTTACATCGCCTATAGCGTAAATACCTTCAATATTAGTTTGGTAATCTAATGCATTATTAACTTTAATGGCATTCTTTTCGATCTCTAGACCCCAATTGGCGATAGCGCCTAATTTAGGTGTCAAACCAAATAGCGGAATAAAGAAATCGGTTTCTAAAATTTCTTCTTGTCCATCTTTATCAATAGAAATAGCATTTAGATGTGAATCCCCGTGTAGTTTTGTCACTTCGGCAGGAGTCACTAAATTAATGCGTCCTAATTTTTTATATTCTTGTACTTTTTCTACAGAATCTAATGCTCCACGGAATTCGTTACGCCTATGGATTAACGTTACTTCGGAAGCAACATCAGCTAGGAATATACTCCAATCAAGAGCAGAGTCACCTCCTCCGGCAATTACGATTTTTTTATCTCTGAACAATTCAGGGTCTTTAACAAAATATTCAACCCCTTTCTCTTCAAAGAAAGCAATGTTTTCCAATTCTGGTTTTCTAGGTTCAAACGTACCCAATCCACCTGCAATTGCAACCGCTTTTGCGTGATGTTTAGTTCCTTTATTGGTAGTGACAATAAAAGTTCCATCGTCTAATTTATCAATCGTTTCAGCCGTTTCAGCCAAGGTAAAACCAGGTTGAAATTGCTTAATTTGTTCCATTAAATTATTGACTAGATCTCCCGCTAACACTTCTGGATAACCGGGTATATCATAAATAGGTTTCTTTGGATATAGTTCTGCCAATTGACCTCCTGGTTGTGGTAAAGCGTCAATTATATGACATTTTAACTTTAATAATCCGGCTTCAAAAACAGCAAAAAGTCCTGTTGGACCCGCACCAATTATTAATATATCTGTTTCAATCATGATTTTGTTCTGAATTTATAATTACAAAACGGCAAATGTCTTATATCTTACTCTTAAATTATATGACTTTTATCATTTATAACTATACAATGTTTTCAACGGTCTCAATTTGAGGCGCATATTTTTTTATAGTCGTTTCAACACCCGCTTTTAATGTCATTTGATTTACACTACAACTCGTACATGCCCCTTGAAAACGGACTTTTACATGTTTGTTATCTTCTATAGAAACTAAGCTAATATCCCCTCCATCTGAATTCAAAAAAGGTCTGATTTCTTCTAAGGCTTTTTCGATATTGAGCGTCAATTCTTCTGTTGTCATTTTCCTTTATTTATTGAATTTGTGGATCCTTAATTATTGCTTATTCTTTATTTCTTTACTGCTGAACACCCAGCCATAGTCGTAATTTTAACGATTTCTGTTGGAGGCAAATTGTCGTTTCTTTTCACCGTTTCCTCTACAATTTTTCGAGTAATATCTTCGAATACTGTTTCTATGATTGAACCTGTTTGTAATGCGGCAGGGCGACCATAATCTCCAGCTTCACGAATACTTTGCACCAAAGGAACTTCTCCTAAAAAAGGAACTTGTAAATCTTCTGCAAGACTTTTAGCACCTTCTTTTCCAAAAATATAATACTTGTTATTAGGCAATTCTTCTGGGGTGAAATAGGCCATATTCTCCACTATACCAAGAACTGGTACATTTATAGAATCGGACATAAACATAGACACTCCTTTTTTGGTATCGGCAAGAGCCACCGCCTGAGGCGTACTCACAATCACAGCTCCAGTTATAGGTAATGATTGCATTATTGACAAATGAATATCTCCTGTACCTGGAGGCAAATCCAAGAGTAAGAAATCCAGTTGACCCCAATCGGCATCAAAAATCATTTGGTTTAAGGCTTTTGCTGCCATAGGTCCACGCCAAATAACTGCTTGACTAGGAGAGGTGAAAAAACCAATGGAAAGTATCTTTATTTCATAACTTTCTATAGGTTTCATTTTAGATTTACCGTCTACTTCAACAGATATTGGTTTTTCATTTTCAACATCAAACATAATAGGCATAGAAGGTCCGTAAATATCGGCATCCAACACTCCTACTTTAAAGCCCATTTTGGCTAATGTAACTGCTAAATTTGCGGTAACTGTAGATTTTCCAACCCCACCTTTACCCGAGGCCACAGCAATGATATTACTAATTCCAGGAATAGATTTTCCTTTAACTTCATTATTATCTGGCACCTCAACTTTGATATTTACTTTAACATCTGCGTCTGGAGAGAATTTTTCGTGTATTAATTTTTTGATATCGTCTTCAGCGCGTTTCTTAATATGCATTGCAGGCGTTGTAACAATTAAATCAACCACTACTTCATTTCCGAAAGTAAGTACATTTTTTACAGCACCACTTTCCACCATATTTTTGCCTTCACCAGCTATAGTAATTGTTTCTAATGCGGCAAGGATTTGTTTTCTATCTAATTTCATTTTGGATGTATTTATGCAACAGTTCTTTTTATTTAAACTGATTTTAGATTGCAAAGATAATATGAATTAACAGTAAACTATCCTACTAGAAATGAAAATATTTTAGAAGCCGAGGGATTTACAATTGTGCTTTAGGTTGCCAAAAATGGCTCTCAAAATCTACAATTTGATTATTGACAATTTTCACCCCTTCATTTTCAAGCAACTGTTGCATTAAATTGGTTCCTTCAAAATGGTGCTTTCCAGAAAGCAAACCATTTCTATTAACCACGCGATGCGCAGGTACGTCTTCCCTTGCATGAGATGCATTCATTGCCCATCCTACCATTCGGGCTGAACGAGCGGTGCCTAGAGCCTTGGCAATTGCTCCATACGAAGTAACTTTACCTTCGGGAATTTGGCGCGCAATTTCGTACACTCTTTCAAAAAAATTAGCTTCCATACTACTCTAAGAACAATTTAATTAAAGTCATGCATGCCATTAAAGTTGTAATAGAACCCATAATTGTATTGCTATTTCTCATTAAGAATTCCGTCTTTTTTTCAATTTTTTTGAATGCTACTATATAAATATAAAAAACGGTAAATGAGCCTCCTACAACACCTATGACAAAAGAAGAAACGGGGATTTTGTCAAAGCTAAAATAACCCGTAGCACTTAAACTCATACTAGTAATTACATAAAAGGGTATGGGTAATACATTTAATGTAGACAACAACATCCCATAAAAAAATCGATTTGACTTACCTTTTACTTTGCTTGCTGTTTTAATCTTTTTTGGTTTTTTGGCCACCCAAAAAAAATATATACTCAAAATAGTAAAAACCAAAACTGCTATTTCTTGTAATGTTTTAACGATTTCAAAGTGCTGACTTATAAATCGAGCAAAAAGCACGGCCACAAAGGTTTGAAGAAAAACTACTGTAGAAGCACCTACTGCAAAACTAATCGATTCCGATTTGCCTTCTTGTATGCTAATTTTTGCTGCGGTCATATTGATTAACCCAGGAAGAATTACCGCTAAAAAAGCAATACCAAACCCTAATATCAGCGGCGCAATGAATGTCATTTATTTGATTTTGAAACGAATATATGTGATAGCCTTATTTATTTCTAAATATTGATTTTCGTAAAAAGTTTGTATACTTGTTACTTCATTAGGAGCCCCTTCATTTTTGTAGACATTATGATTAGCATAAAGTACTTCGTGTCCTTCACCGTGTAATAATCCTAGCGTATAACCATGCATAAATTCACTATCTGTTTTTAAATTGACAACACCATCCGGTTTAAGGATTGTCTTATACAATTTTAAAAAATCAGAATTAGTCATTCTATGTTTGGTTCTCTTATATTTTATTTGAGGGTCTGGGAAAGTGATCCATATCTCATCAACTTCTTGTTGGTCAAATATAAAATTTATCAATTCGATTTGAGTTCGAACGAAGGCCACATTATGCATACCTTTTTCAACTGCTGTTTTAGCTCCACGCCAAAAACGAGCTCCTTTAATATCAATACCCACAAAGTTTTTATCTGGATAAAGTTCGGCTAATCCTACTGAGTACTCTCCTTTTCCACATCCCAATTCTATAATTATTGGATTGTCATTTTTAAAAAAAGAGGAATTCCACTTTCCTTTTAAAGGAAACTCTCCTCCTACAACTTCTTCTCTAGTTGGTTGAAAAACGTTTTCAAAAGTTGCGTTTTCCTTAAACCTTTTTAGCTTATTCTTACTTCCCACAAAATTATTTTTTGGTAAAATTAATGAATAATAAACTATTCGAAATGTTTTTTATTTTAGCACAACTAAAAGTGTACCTTCACATCTTGGATTGTAATACAAAAAACATACTCGTAGCCCCTTTAAACTGGGGGATTGGACATGCCTCTAGATGTGTTCCCATTATACGGGAATTAGAGAAAAATGGGTATACTCCTCTATTAGCTTCCGATGGTAATTCACTTGAACTCCTTCGAAAAGAATTTCCCCATCTTTCTGTATTAACCCTTCCGTCTTACCATATTGAATATGCTAAAAATGCACGGGATTTTAAAGGAAAACTTATTAAAAATAGTCCGAAAATCATTAAAGCTATTATCTCAGAAAATAGAATTGTTAAAAAATGGATAACCGAATATGCTATACATGGCATCATATCGGACAATCGGCTAGGTGTATATCATAAAAGCATCCCTAGTATCTATATTACACACCAACTGAAAGTACTTTCGGGAAAAACCACATGGCTTTCCACATTATTGCATCATCATTTTATAAAAAAATTCAGAGAATGTTGGGTGCCTGACTATGAAGAAAAACCGAATTTATCAGGCAAACTAGGTCATCTTAAAGACCCTAATTTGACATTAAAATATGTAGGCCCCTTAAGTAGACTTTCAAAAATTGATATTCCTATTCAATATCAATTGATGGTTATACTATCGGGACCAGAGCCACAAAGGACCCTGCTTGAAGAGATTTTAATTAGGGAAATCACAAATTATACAGGTCGTGTTGTGTTTATCAAAGGAATCTTTGAAAAGGAGCAAAAAATTGAACACGTTGGAACAGTTACATATTATAATTACATGACTTCAACCGAAATTGAACATACGATTAATTCGAGTGAAATTGTACTTTGTCGATCGGGCTATACTACGATTATGGATTTGGCAAAACTTCAAAAAAGCGCCTTTTACATTCCAACTCCTGGACAATTTGAGCAAGAATATTTAGCTAAGAAACTAAAAAGAGCGGGTATTGCCCCTTATGCCAAACAACATCGTTTTAGGATAGAGAATTTGCTTGAAGTAGGCCTATACACTAGCCAATCCCAATTCTTTTTAGAACCCGATTGGGCCAACCTATTTGAAGTTTTCGAGCAACCCATAAAATAGTTTTTACTTAATTTTTTCGTGTTTAATTAATTTGGCATTAATCATAAAATAAATGGATTCTGCAATATTAGTGCAATGATTTCCTATTCTTTCCAAATGTTTTAATATTAAAATCAAATTGGTCCCAGAAGTAATTACACTTGAATTGTGTTTCATCTCAGTAATTATTTTTTCAATTGTAGCCTCACAAATCGTAGTGATTTCTTTATTCATCAGAAATATCTCCGCAATCATTTTCTCATCTTGAATCAAAAAACATTCGTTTGTTTTGGCGGTTATTGCTTCTACTATTTGAGTGATTTGATCAATTTGAAACAATGCGATTAAATCATGTTTTTCTTTAACATTTTTTGTTTTTTTGACAATACTTATTGATAAATCCCCTATTCTTTCCGTTTCACTACTTATTTGCATAGCTGACATAATAAATCGTAAATCGGAAGCAACAGGTTGTTGTAATGCAAATACATTTTGACAAATTTCATCAATTTTAACGTCTAGCTTATCAATCTTATGCTCTGTTTTTTTAATTTCTTTTACTTCTACATTGGGGTCCGAAAGCAATTTTTTCATAGCTTCTATAACTTGATGTTCCGCCAAGGTCCCTATTTTAGCAATAGCTTCTTTTAATTTTGCTAACTCTATTTCTAATAATGATGCCATAGTTATGTAATAAATGATTTTCTAATAAATACAAAATTAACCAAATCTACCAGTAATATAATCTTCAGTTTGTTTTTTAGAAGGTTTGGTAAAAATGGTTTTGGTTTTATCCATTTCGATTAACTCCCCTAAATAGAAAAAAGCAGTATAATCGCTTGTTCTTGCAGCTTGTTGCATATTATGCGTTACAATAATTATGGTATATTGCTCTTTTAATTCATGTACTAATTCTTCAATTTTGGAAGTAGAAATTGGATCTAAGGCACTAGCAGGTTCATCCATTAAAACAATATCAGGACTAACGGCTAACGTTCTAGCAATACACAAGCGTTGTTGTTGACCTCCAGACATTGCCATTGCAGAATCACCAAGACGATCTTTAACTTCATCCCAAATCGCAGCTTGTCGAAGAGACCGTTCTACGATTTCATCCAATTCTGTTTTGTTGCTTATTCCATTTATCTTAGGTCCGTAAGCAATATTTTCATAAATAGATTTTGGAAAAGGATTTGATTTTTGAAACACCATTCCAATTTTTTTTCTAATATTCACTACATCTACGTTTTTATCGTAAATATCTATTCCCTCTACCAACATTTCACCTGTAATTCTCACATTAGGAATTAAGTCATTCATTCTATTTATACTTCTTAAGAATGTAGATTTACCACAACCCGAAGGTCCAATTAAAGCCGTAACTTTATTTCTTGGTATTTCCATTGAAATTGTATTCAATGCTTGCTTCTCTCCATAATACAAAGACAAATCATTGACTTTTATTTTTACATCTTTCATCTGTATTCTTCTTTTTTTTAATTTAATTAAAACGGTAGTTAAGAAATTCTTTTACTTCTTATTCGGGAACGAATTACCACGGCTACAATATTTAAAGATATTGTCAACATGAGTAAAACTAGAGTAGTAGCGAACTGAATGGGCATCGTCTTTTCAACATCTGATGATTGAGTAGACATAATATAAATGTGATACCCCAAATTCATAAATTGATCACTTACTGATTTAGGAAGTGTCGCTAAATAATAGGCTGCTCCAGTAAATAAGATTGGAGCAACTTCACCTGCACCGCGGCTAATTGCTAAAATTGTACCTGTCATAATTCCCGACACAGAACCCGGCAGCACTACTTTTCGAATGGTTTGCCATTTGGTTGCCCCAAGAGCCAAACTTGCTTCACGCAATTCTCTTGGCACTGTTTTCAAAGCTTCTTCAACAGAAACAATAATAACTGGCAAGGTTAATAAAGCCATTGTTAGACTAGCCCATAAAATATTGGGTTGGGCCCAATGTAGTTGGCCATCATTGAATGCCGTATCCATTCCCTTACCCAAAAACTGGATAAAGAAACCCAATCCAAATAATCCAAAAATAATTGACGGTACAACAGCCAATGTTCTCACTGAGAACCGAACAGCAGCAGCAAATTTTGAATTTTCACTCGCATACTCAGTTAAATATAATGCCGTAATAGTTCCAAATGGTACTGCAGCAATTGACATTACAATGACTAATATAAAAGTACCTATGATTGCAGGGAAAATTCCCCCTTTAGTCATCCCATCAGTAGGAAAAGAGGATATAAATTTCCAAGAAAACAATTCCCATCCGTTATACACTATTATCCCAATGATAAGAAACAATACTGCAATTACAATAATAACTGCCATTAATGTTGAACCAACAATCAATTTTTCTTTTATGGCAGCCGTTTTATTTTTACTTAAAAAAAACGTATTATCCATTTCACCATTTGTTACTTCCATATTACTTCCCTTGAATTCTCTTAATTAATTTTCCTTTTACATAAAATTCAGCTAAAGCATTCAATCCAAAAGAAAAAATGAACAATAACGAACCTATAAAAAACAGCACACTATAATGAGTGTCTCCAAAAACGGTCTCCGCCATTTCTGAACCAATAGTGGCAGCAAATGTTCGTACGCTTTCAAAAGGATTTGCAGAATTCAATGCTGCATTTCCAGTTGCCATTAATGCAATCATTGTTTCACCAAACACACGTCCAATTCCTAACAAAATAGCTGCAAAAATCCCTGGGATAGCTGCTGGAAGCACAACAAAGAATGCTGTTTGCCATTTATTAGCGCCCAAAGCTAAACTTGCTTCAGTATAGGTTTTAGGTACGGCTGAAAGTGCATCTTCAGAAATAGTATATATAATAGGTATTGCTGCTAATGCCATAGCTACTCCACCTACAAAAGCATTTAAACGAGTTTCATACCCAAATAAATCTTGAAAAAATGTAGCCAAAATCATTAAGGCAAAAAAGCCAATAACTACTGATGGAAAAGCTGCTAACAATTCTATTACAGGCTTTATAATTTCTTTAGCTCGTTTAGAGGCAAAGGTAGAAGTATACAAAGCTGCAAGAACTCCTATAGGACCGGCAAATAACATTGCTATAATGGTAACTTTTAAAGTACCTATTAATAACGCAATCAATCCAAATCTAGGATTATCTGAAACGGGCATCCATTCAGTTGTTAAAAAGGTACTCCACGTATTATCAGCGCCTTCTTTATTAGTTTCTGCTACTACCGAAGTATCATCATTCGCGGGTGTTTCAGCTTGTACATCACCGTAGGTTTCCGGCTTTAAATCCTCTGCTGGCACATCACCGTAGGTTTCAGGTTTTAATTCTTCTGTAGACACATCACCATAGGTTTCTGGCTTTAACTCTTCTGTAGGCTCAGAACCATAGGTTTCGGGTTTTAAAGTTTTAGATTCCGATGCTGATATTTCTGTTTTAGTTTTATCTTCTTTACCAAAATTAAAAATGGGTAACGATTCCTTAAACACAAAAAAGAAAATCAAAATAATTATGGCTATTGACATATAAGCCACAGAAGAAATAATTTTTTCAGCTAAAAACTCAGAAAGACGAAATTGTTTTTTCAAACTTTCTCGGGTAAAACTGTTTTCAGTATTTTTATTAGAACTCATTTAGTGGAATGGTTGTTTACTTTTTTATATGCAAAAAACCTCACTGAAAACAACGAGGTCTCTTACTCTTAATTTTAAAACTATTTTACAGGAAAGTATCCTACTTCTGTACAAATTTTTTGCCCTTCAGCACTTAAAATCCAATCGATATATTTTTTGGTTGCACCTGTAGGTCGAGACCCTAAATACATATATAAATAACGTGTAATTGGGTATGTTTTAGATTTAATGGTTTCTGCTGTTGGTAAATATGCAGGGCTTTTATCATCCTTTTTTACTTTACAATCTTTCACTCCAGTATCATAGGCAGCACCTCCATAACCAATACCATATTTGTCTTTTTTAATAGCATTTACGATAGCAGCTGTCCCTGGCAAACTTTGACATGTAATTGCATAATCTCGTTTAATCACAAAATCTTTAAAATACACATAAGTTCCTGAACTATTTTCACGACCATATAAACGTATTGGTGCGTCAGCTCCTCCCACTTGATTCCAATTAGTCAATTTACCCGAATAAATTTCTGCTATTTGTTTTAAAGTTAATTCAGTTACGGGATTATTTTTATTTAAATAAATGGATATACCATCTTTTGCACATGGAATTTCAACTCCTAAAGTTCCGTATCTCGCTTTAATTTTTTCCAATTCTGTTGGTTTAATTGGTCGACTAGAATTGGCAATATCTGTTGAACCATTAATTAATGCTGAAAGCCCAATACCTGATCCACCTCCAGTAACTTGAATAGCAGTTCCAGGGTTTTTAGCCATATAAACTTCAGCCCATTTTTGAGCTAAAATTACCATAGTATCTGAACCTTTAACAGTAATTTTATCAATTGTTGTAAATGACAACCCTACGGTCATTATTACAGCTAAAAACAATACGGTTTTAATTTTTTTTGTGTTCATTTTATTGTTATTAAATATTAAAATCTTGCTTGTAAACGAATAGAAAATGTACTGTCTTTTCTATCTTTATTTGAACTGGCATAATCCCCGCCAACTGTATCACTTTTTTCATTCAATGGCATGGTATAACCTAATACAATTTTCACTTGTTCGTCGTAGAAAAATTGCCATCCAAATGTCCATGTATCGTATTTTAAATCATCAGCTCTTGTAACACTGTTCCCTGAAAGTCTTGAATTGGGATCAAAACTATCAAAGCGAACTACTGCTTGATTCATTTTACCGATATTTTTAGAAATTGCTACGTAGTATCCTTTAAAATCACGCACTTTATTGGCGGCAAAGTTGCTGTAGGTTTCAGCTGGATTAGTAGTGCCCGACATAGTACCCGCGATATATTCTGTTTTTAAAGACATCCCTCCTAAAAAATCGTAGTATACTTGCATTTCGGCTCCAAACCAATCTTTTTTCAAAGTATCCCCTACATTAGGTACAAAAGACACATTATTTACGTCACTAAATGTTGGCATAGGAGTAACTGGAGTAGTTACTGGTTGTGGCAACACTTTTGTTGACCCAAAATACCCATGAGCACCTATATCTATACCCAATCCTTTATTGGGCAATCGAATTGCATAAACTGCTCTTGCCATAACATCTTTATTGCTGTCTACATCACGAACTTGATTTGCTGTTGTTCCTTCTCCAAAATTCCCATTAAAAACTGCTAATTGTAATTTTAAAGGAAAAGCGTATTTAATATCAAAGTTGGCTTCAAACTTGGCTCCTAAATCTCTTTCATTTGGATACAAGGTAGTTGTCATTCTTGTTCGTTCCATAAACTCTCTAAAATTTGATGAAAACTCAACTTCATATGTAGGTCTATTGAATTGTCCAGCCGTAATTGTATAGGTTTGTGTCCAACGGTCGTTTAAAACCACATACGCATCTTTAACAGAAACTTTATCAAATGCAAAATCGGGTTGTAATACAAATTTGACTCCATCTAATGCTTCATAAGTAAATTTAATACGCGCTCTTCTTAAATAGAAGGTGTTGGTAACAGGAGCTGCTGCAGAAGATCCGGAAACTGGTCCTTTATCATCTTGGTAATCATACATATCATATTGAGTTTGAATGTACCCTGATATTTTAATTTTATTTAACTTAGACAAATCTCCATCCATTGTAGCTAATCTTTCATCAAGATCATTAAACTTCATAGAATGTTCATTCAAACTTTGTTTTAATGAATCTACCGAAATGGTTTTTTGAATTGAATCAGTAACTATTTCTTGAGCTTGTGCAGTCACAACGCTTACAATCAATAGTAATAGTAGTGTAATTTTTTTCATTTTTTTGTGTTGTTGTAATTTGCGGCAAAGGTTGTACTGCAATATTAATTTAACGTTAAGTAAGCAACATGAAACTGTTAACTATTAAATTAATGTTAAATCATGTATAAGAATGAGTTAACTATATTCAAAAAACAAAAAAATATAAATGATTTATTAGTGATAGATTTACATAAATTTAATGTGTAGTTTATTTGTATTTCTCTAAAGTAAATGAAAATTCAGACCCTTTCCCATATTCACTTTCAATATAGATTTTTTCGCCATGTGCCTCTATAATATGTTTTACGATTGACAATCCCAATCCAGAACCCCCTTCACTTCGAGCCCCGCTTTTATCCACTCTAAAAAATCGTTCAAACAATCGTGGAATATGATGACTTTCAATACCCTCACCATTATCTCGTATACGAACAATAATTTTATCGTCTATTAGATCTTCAATGGTCACTTCTGTAGTGCCATTTTGATTTCCATATTTTACAGAATTCATAACAAGATTTGTAACTACTTGTTGAATTTTACCCTTATCTGCAAATACACTTATAGGTTTACTGTATTTACGATCAAACATGAGAATTATATTCTTTTTATCGGCTTTCATTTCCAACAAATCAAATACATTTTGCACTAATTCAACTATATCAAAAGGATCGATTTCAAGATTTACATCTCCCATTTCTAATTTAGAAATCATATCTAAATCTTCTACTATATAAATCAAACGTTCTACTCCTTTTTCGGCACGTTCCAAGTATTTTTTACGGACCGATTTATCACTCATTGCTCCATCCAACAAAGTAGACAAATAGCCTTGAACAGTAAACAATGGTGTTTTGAGTTCATGAGACACATTCCCTAAAAATTCGCGTCGGTATTCTTCTCGTATTTTTAAAGTTTCAATCTCCATTTTTTTATCCATAGCAAACCTTTTAACTTGATGAGTTAAGGTAGCCATATCTGTAGTAATGGGTTGATTGCGAAATGAAGTAGACTCTAATAAAGAAACATCATCATAAATCTTTTTTACCCTTCGGTAAATAAAGTGTTCGACACGGTATTGGATGACAAAAAAAGTAAATGTAGCAATAGACACTGCAAATAACAAACAAATGGACCATGAAAACTCATGAAAAAGCCACAGTAAAATACTTAAAAACCCAGTAGCAAAAACTGTAATATAGAATGTTGAAATTATTGCAAACGTATATGTCTTCTTGAAATTAATTGCCATTTACACTTCTAATTTATATCCCACCCCTTTAATGGTTTTAAATAAATCTTCTCCAATTTTTTCGCGCAATTTACGAATATGCACATCAATTGTTCTTCCGCCAACTACCACTTCATTCCCCCATACTTTATCTAATATTTCATCACGTTTAAACACCTTTCCGGGTTTAGACGCTAAAAGATAAAATAATTCAAATTCTTTACGGGGCAAAATAATTTCCACTCCGTTCTTTATAATTTTATATTCTTCTCGATTGATTTCGATTCCGCCTACATTCAACGTTTCTGAAATAGGAGCATCGTTTTTCAATCGTCGTAATAAAGCTTTCACTTTACTGACTAATAATTTGGGTTTAATTGGTTTTGTAATATAATCATCTGCACCTGCATCAAAACCGGCCACTTGCGAATAGTCCTCACTTCGAGCTGTTAGAAATGCGATGATAACTTGACTTAATTCGGGTATTTTACGAATATTTTCACAAGCTTCCATCCCGTCCATTTCGGGCATCATTACATCCATAATAATAAGCTGTGGCAATTCTTTTTTAGCTTTTAATATTGCTTCTCTCCCATTATTTGCAGTTACTATCTGATATCCTTCTTGAGAAAGATTATATCCAACAATTTCTAAAATATCTGGTTCGTCATCAACCAATAAAATCTTAATATCTTTCTTTTTCATAACGAATATAAGTCTCTCTTAAAACTATTCGTAAAGATAATACAAATCAAAATAAAATATCATCTCAATTCCATTTGATAACATTAAGACAACAATTTGCAAACAACTAATTAATATCTCATTTACTTTTATTCTAGAACAAAAAACCTCATAAAACTAAATTTATGAGGTTCTTCAATCTATAAAAAAAACTACTTACTACTTTTTTATTATGCGGTATGATTTTGAAGCAGTTCCTTGTTTAACTACTACTATATATACTCCAGCATTATAGTTACTTCCAAATTCCTGATTATTAACATCTAAAAACTCAACATTTTGAGATTCGATAAGTCTTCCTGTCATATCATAAATTGTCACATATACATTCTCAGTAGAAGGAGATATTAAGTTTAATTTAAATTTATTTCCAAATGGATTAGGTGCTATTCTCAAACTCATTTCATTTGTGTTTCCAAATGCAGGAGTGGCTAATGTATTGATATCCGAGAAATCAGCGCCTGTAGCTGCGATTGAGCTAGTTGAAGGTCTATAATCCAATCCTGTATAGGTTGTAGCATTTGAAGCATCATACGGATTGGTTAACAAACCTGCGTTTGAAGATACTGTTGTATTGTTGTTGGCATTGTACCAAGACGCAATATCAAACGTTGAACCTGTATTGACTTGTAATGTTTTGACCGTAGTAACAATTCCTGCTAAAATATTATTCTTCCATTTTAGAGTATTAGCAGTTGCATTAGCCTCTGTAGTAGCACCATCTATATGAAGACCTTCTTGAAAATCCATAAACAATGAATTGTATATTTTCAATTGCGTATTTCTTCTTAAACGAGCTACTCTTTTATATCCTGAAGCTAAAGTCCCTCCATTTGGCAATGTCAATCGGTAAGATGGCCCTATTAATGTACAGTTTGTGAAAATAGCACTCGTATAAGGTGAAACCGCTGTACTTGTTGCGTTATTATCGGATTCAAATCCTTCTGATGTAGACACTACTGGATTATCCGAAACTTGTGGGTCTCTAACTCCTAAAATAAACTGAACGTTTCCGCTGTATCCATTATCGGTATCAAAATCATCATCCAATCCTCTGAAAGCTACTAAGTGTTTACAGTTTACTGTTCCTCCAAACCACTCGAATGAATCATCATTAGCATGGGATACTTGAACATAATCAATTGTAGTACCACGGCCTACTGCACCAAATGTTAATCCGTTGATCTCTTGATTGGCAGCATACACATATCCTCCAAATTCGATTCTAACATATTTCAATGTTCCCGAATTATCATTGTCATCTGGTGTAGCTCCACCACCGTATTCTGTATCGGTACTTGCTGCAATTCCTTCAATATTATTTACGCCTCCATTGATATTATAAGAAGCTTTACCTAGTAAAATAATACCTCCCCAGTCTCCTTTGTTTCTTGAACCAGCTGCATTATCTGATGTAAATACAATTGGACTTGTTGCAGTTCCAATAGCATTTAACTTAGACCCTTTGGTCACAAAAATACCTGCTCCAACAGCAGTATGGTCTGCTCTAACAATAACTCCTGGGTCAATAGTTAATGTGGCATTGTTTTTTATATAAATCTGTCCTTTTAAATAATACGTATTACATGCAGTCCAATGCGTATCTGATGTAATGTTGGTTGTAACATCCACTGTAGGTGTTGGATAAACTGCATTTTGAGGATCAAAATTCGTCCATGAATCTGTCCACATTGGTGTAGGTGAAGGAGCAAAAGCACCTCTATAAGTAGTATTGGTAACCACTGGACAATTACTATGGTATGATGGATTAGTATCATCACAATCTGACCCTAAAGTAGTAGCAGAATATCCTTCTGGAGCTGTACCTGAATTTAATTCAGCAATACCATTATCATATCCATCAGCATCGGCATCTACATAATAAGTGTTTTGAACAATACCTGTGAAAAAAGCATCCGAGAAATTGGCCCCTGTAGCTGCGATTGAGCTAGTTGATGGTCTATAATCCAATCCTGTATAGGTTGTAGCATTTGAAGCATCATACGGATTGGTTAACAAACCTGCGTTTGAAGATACTGTTGTATTGTTGTTGGCATTGTACCAAGACGCAATATCAA
>JAHEHJ010000015.1:0-20632 GCA_024644655.1 Flavobacterium sp. | reverse complement strand
TAGACCCTTTGGTCACAAAAATACCTGCTCCAACAGCAGTATGGTCTGCTCTAACAATAACTCCTGGGTCAATAGTTAATGTGGCATTGTTTTTTATATAAATCTGTCCTTTTAAATAATATGTATTACATGCAGTCCAATGCGTATCTGATGTAATGTTGGTTGTAACATCCACTGTAGGTGTTGGATAAACTGCATTTTGAGGATCATAATTCGTCCATGAATCTGTCCACATTGGTGTAGGTGAAGGAGCAAAAGCACCTCTATAAGTAGTATTGGTAATTTGAGAAAAACCAATAAAACTTGTAAGCAATACAACTAATAAATAGTAATTTTTTTTCATGTGAGTAGTGTTATTTTTAATTTTAACAAAGGTAAATTCTGAACCTAAACACAAGAGAAACAAATTGTTATATAAACAATAATTTATAGTGACCAAATTGTTAGTTTAATTGAAAATTAAGGTTTACAAATTGTTAAATGATGTTTGGGTAAAATAATAAGGGTAGGCTAATTGCCTACCCTTATTATTGAAATTTATTAGTTAAACTAAAATGTATAACTAACTGACAAAGAAAATGTAGGTCCGAATTTGGTGATCCAAACTAAATCATCTTCATCGGGATTATAGCCATTTTTGTTTTGAGAATCTCCATTAAAAACAGAGTTGATAAATTTATTAATTCCTGTAACATTCGTTTTACCCAAATCATTATTTTGATAGTAGATCAAATCTTGAGCTAAGACATTTTGCACATTAAATTTAAACTCTAAACTTTTCTTTAAAAAACTTTTAGCCAATTGTAAATCTAAAAAAGTCCTTCCCTTTTCCCATAATGCAGGTGTAGATGCACCAGCAGTTTGATTTCCTTGGAACGCAATTCGATCTCCAATTTTATTTACATTAGCTGAGGCTGACCAACCCAATTCACTGTTCACATATTGAAGTCCTGCATTGAACACATAAGGAGATTGTCCTTGTAGCGGTATTTCTTGAATCGTAGAGGAAGCCACTAAATTTGAAATGTCGACCTTAGATCGTATAATAGCTAAATTTGTAAAAAAGGTAAGGTCATTAAGTACTTTTTGATTTTCTGTTCCAAAAACAGAACTTAGTAAAGTTCTATATTCTAATTCAACCCCTTTGTTCTCCCCCGATTTTGCATTTCTATATTTATCTGTATTGTTAGCTTGTGCCTGCAATTCTATAGGGTCATTAAATTTTTTATAAAATGCCGAGATTGAAAACAACTGTCCTTTTCCAGGGAATATTTCATAGCGTAAATCGGCATTAAATACTTTGGCAATTTTTAAATCGGGAGTTCCTTCTCTGTTTCTCTTTGTTTCGGCATCATAGTAAAGAAAGGGTGCCAACTCTCTAAACTCTGGTCTATTTAATGTTTTAGAGAAACTTAGGCGAATATTTTGTTTTTTGGTTACACTATAAATCAAGTTAAGAGAAGGCAGGAAATCAGTTTCTGAATTATCCACTTTAATAGGAGAACCATTATCGGCTTCAGAGTCTAAAAGTTGGGAATAATTTTCAATTCTAGCACCCCAAATTAATCGTATCGTATTGAAAAAACTATGATCCAACATGATATAACTTGCGTTTAATTTAGAAGAGGCTTTATAAGCATCATTTCCTTTTGTTCCATCATACAGGGTTAATCCACTAACATTAGGTGATAGTATTCCCATATTAGAACTGTTAAAAATAGATCCATTGTCTAGGAAAGGTATGGTTTGTAAAAAAGTTGTTGTGCCATAATTAACACCATTTACTGTACCATAAAAAGGAATATAACCCAATTGTCTTGCTGTAAAATTTCGATATCTGGATTGATTAAAAAATCCTGCTTTAAATTCGGTACTAAAATCTTCACCAAACTTTACTTTTCTGCTCACATCTACTTTTGTGCTAAATAAATCTTCTAGATTTTTAGACACATACATTGATCCTGGTGATTCCCCACCCACAGTATTGATAGAGAAAAAAGCAAAAGGATCTGTTTGCGTTCCATCATCAAATTTTACATATACATAGGTATTTCTTCTTTCATTAGGAATACTTCTTTTGATATTACTATAAGAACCTACCCAACTAATTTTTATTTTACTAATAGGCAAATAATGTTCACCATTTAATTGTCCCGTATAAATTTCATTACTCGTAAACATTCTAGCCGTTGTACTAGTATATAATGGGTCACTTTCTTGCGATAAAGAACCGTTTCTTTCAATTACTTTATTGTTGGAATTGATGCTATACATATTTTTAAAAGTAAAACTAGTATTCGAATCCACTTTTAATGAAAAATTTGCAAGTGCTCCAAGTAAAACTTGTTCAGAATAGGCATCATCTACTTGATCTGTTAGTAAGGCCCCAGGAGTTTCATAACTTTTTCGCAAAGTTCTATTATAGTTATTTGTTTTATTATAAGTAACGGAAGCTAAAAACCCTAAACTTTGCTCCTCTTTTATTGCAAATTTATCACCTATGGTATATTGAAAACTTGTATTTGGACTAAATGTTTTTTCATACAAATTCCAATCCGTTTGGTATTTTTTGGCAATATCCGCTATTTGAGTGAAACTACTTTGATTATTGGCCTGTTGTAAGGCTTGAAATTGACTTGAAGAAGGGACATAAGAAGGCAAACTTCTAGTACCATCATCTATTCCTAACCAATCTGTACTTCCTCCTTTATAATATACTTGTTTTTTACCGGTTGTAATGGTATTGTATCCTGATCCAATTGAAAGGGATTGAAAACTTTTATCGGGAGTCGCTTTGGTATTTATTTCTATAATCCCTCCCGCAAATTCGCCTGGCAAGTCGGGTGAAGCTGTTTTATAGATAACTAAGTTATCAATCATATTGGCAGGGAAAATATCAAATGAAAATGCTTTTCTATCCGGTTCTGAACTTGGTAATGGTGCTCCATTTAAATAAGATGTATTGTAACGGTCATTTAATCCTCTAATAACTACAAATTTATTATCTTGTATACTAGCACCACTAATTCTCTTTAGCACATCGGAAGTGGTTTTGTCTGGCGTTTTTCTAATGGTTTCTGCTGATATTCCATCCGAAACTCTAACACTGTTTTTCTGCATGGATAAAAGCGAATTCACTGATTCTGCTTTTGCTTTGACTTTTTTAATCACTACTTCATCCAATTGATTCTTTTTTTCTTCTAATGATACAGTCATAGTATACGTTTCATTTGCTACAACTTCTACATCGGATACGATTTTTGTTTCAAAGGAAAAAAAGGAAAATTCCAATTCATATTTTCCAACTGGAATATTGGTAAAACTAAATTTTCCTTCTGAATCCGAAGTCTTATATTTTTGCAAGGCTTTTATGTGTATGTTGACACCTGCTAAGGGTTTCCCTGTGCCATCTTCTATAGTAACTCCTTTAATACCAGAATTTTGACTAAAGATTGTTGCAGTTAAAAAAAACAAGAGGAAAGTACTAATAAGTCTCATTTATTTAGATTTAAATTTAAGTTGCAAACTTAATTCCGTTGGGTTAAATCTATGTTAATTGAACTTTATCAAAAATGACTTTAAAGTTTAATTCACGTTATTTAAACGTAAATAAATCGATAACAAAATTAACTCTCATTCATAACAATGTAAAGAATCCTAACAATTTTAAAATTTAATCCGCAAAAAGTGATTTTTGGTATACAATTTGAAATAAATTATATATCTTTGTCTTAACCGAATTGTTATCATGTCTAAAAAATACCTGTATATTGCCTTACTATCTTTATTGTTTACGCTTGGTGCTTATGCCCAAGACAGTAAACAACAAGGGAATGATGCGTTAGGTTTTTACCCAAATCCTGTTAGCAACGGTAAAATTTACATTACTTCTAAAACCAGTTTAGACAAGGATGTTTCTATATTTGATGTATTAGGTAAGAAAGTGATGCAAATCACTATTTCATCTCGTGAGCTTAGTATTGCTAGCATTCCTCCTGGAGTGTACATCATAAAAATTACTGAAGGCGACACTACCGCTACTAGAAAACTAATTGTCAGATAGTTTTCTTTTCTTTATTTCTCTTTTTTAATCATTTTTTAACATGCAAATTTTCCACTAAGAGATTTTGTGATTATATTTGTAGGCTAATTAAATTTAAAAAAATGAAAAAAATTTACTCTTTATTTCTATTGTTTACTGTTTTTTCAGTTTCAACTGTTAATGCACAAGTAGTAATCAGTCAAGCTTATGGTGGTGGTGGTAATGCCGGTGCTACTTATAGCAATGACTTTATTGAACTTTTCAATCGTGGTTCTGTAGCACAAGATTTGACAGGATGGTCTGTTCAGTATGCTTCAGCAACTGGAACTTCTTGGGCAGTACAACCCTTAACAGCCCTAACCTTACAACCTGGTCAATACTATTTGATTCAATGTGCTGCTGGTACTACACCTAGCACTGCTTTACCGTCGCCTGATTCACTTCCTGTTTCACCTGCTACTGGCTTAGCCATGAGTGGTGCTAATGGAAAAGTATTACTTGCTAATACTACCACAGCTCAAACTGGTTTAATCCCAGCTGGTGCTGAAGTAGTTGATTTAGTTGGATATGGTGCAACACCTACTGGATATGAAGGAACTGGCCCAACAGGAACAGCACTTACATCTACAACTGCAGTTTTCAGATTAAATAATGGATGTACTGACACTAACAATAATGCTTCTGATTTTCAGACTGCATTACCAACGCCAAGAAATACATTATCTCCAACTTCAAGTTGTTCAACTAGTCCAGCTTTATCAATAAGTTCTCCATTGAATGGAACCGTTTTCAATCCTACAGTTTCAAGTGTTACAGTTAATATAGCTGTTTCTAACTTCACAGTAGCCAATGGTACTGGTTCAGGACATATCCATTATTCAGTTGATGGCGGAGCAATGGTTATGAAATATGACACAACCCCAATAGTTCTTAATGGATTAGCAGCAGGAAGTCATACCGTTAACATAGAATTAGTTGACAACTCTCACAATCCTATATCTCCAGCTGTTAATGCTAGTGTAACGTTCTCTATTGCTACTTTTACAGTTGTAAACAACATTGCGGCTTTAAGAGCTGATGTTGTTACAAATGGATATGGAAAATATTACCAACTAACAAATCCTGCTACTGTTACTTACGCTCGTTTGAACAGAAATCAAAAATATGTACAAGATGCTACTGCAGCTATGTTAATTGATGATGTTCCTGGTACTATTACTCCAAACACAATCACAATAGGTGACGCTTTAAGTGGGTTACAAGGTCAATCATTTAATTTTAATGGTGTATTAGAGTTTTTACCTATTTCAAATGCTACTGTAAGTTCAACAGGAAATACTATTACTCCTGAAGTTGTTACAGTTAACGCTATAACATCAAATATTGAAGCCTACGAAAGTGAACTAGTTCGCATCTCTGGAGCTACATTTGCAGCGGGTGATGGAACGGCTACTTTTGCTGTAAATACAGACTATGTCTTAAATGCTGATGCATCTACTACATTCCGTACATTATTTTCAGAAGCTGGATATTTAACATCTCCTAATAATGTTATCCCAACAGGAGCTAACGACATTATTGTTTTGGTTTCTGAAAACAATGCAGTAGCTAGAGTTGTTGCTAGAAGTTTATCTGACTTAACTCTTGGAAGTGCTAGCTTTAATGCTATCGCAGGATTGAAAGTTTATCCTAACCCAGTTTCTAATGGAACTTTATTCATCGAAACTGCAGCAAATGCTACTAAATCAGTTACGATTTATGACGTATTAGGAAAACAAGTTTTAAATACTACTACTGCTGATAACGCTATTAACATCAGCACGCTAAGAGGTGGTGTTTATGTGGTTAAAATCACAGAAGAAGGTAAATCAGCTACTCAAAAATTGGTTATTCAATAATCCTTTTTTATATACACAAAAAGCCCTGACGAAAGTTAGGGCTTTTTTTATTTTCACTACTTTTGCATGGTTTCCATATCGGCTCAATTCACATACTTTTGATTTCAACACAAGACATATTCACGATTTCATCCCAAAAGCAATTTGAAAAAATAGCGCTTAAAGTCTTTCGGTACCAATATGAAAACAACGTGGTGTATCGGTCGTTTTGTGAGTATCTTAGAGTTGAAAAGCAGGCTGTAAAATCACTGCAACAAATTCCCTTTTTACCGATTCAGTTTTTTAAAAGCCATTCTGTAGTATCCAATCAAGAGGCTGTACAAGCCACCTTTAGTAGCAGTGGAACGACTGGAATGATTACAAGCCAGCATTTGGTTACCGATGTATCGCTTTACGAGCAAAGTTATCGCCTTGCTTTTTCTGAATTCTATGGCAACATAGAAGATTATGCCGTATTAGCTTTATTGCCCTCCTACCTTGAACGCAGTGGCTCTTCTTTAATCTATATGGTTAATGATTTGATTGAATTATCCCAAAACGAGCACAGTGGTTTTTATTTGAACAATTATGAAGACCTCATCGCAAAGCTATTGGAACTCGATAATTCGGGGCAAAACGTACTACTTATTGGTGTGACCTATGCGTTATTAGATGTAGTAGAACAGCATCAATTTCAGCTCAAAAATACCATCATTATGGAAACCGGTGGAATGAAAGGGAAGCGTAAAGAAATAATTCGGGAAGAATTGCATGCTGTTTTATGCCAAGGCTTTGGCGTTTCCAGTATTCATTCTGAATATGGCATGACCGAATTACTCTCACAAGCCTATTCGCTAGGCAATGGTATATTTGAATGTCCAGCTTGGATGCAAGTACTCATTCGTGATCCTGAGGATGCTTTAACCTATGTTGATTATGGAAAGACTGGCGGAATTAATGTTATTGATTTAGCTAATATCAACTCTTGTTCATTTATTGCTACACAAGATTTAGGCAAAAAACAACCCAACAACTCTTTCGAGGTATTGGGTCGCTTTGATAACTCCGATATCAGAGGTTGTAACCTGATGGTTATATAATCGTAATTAAGTAATAATTCTTTTTCCCTTTTTGCAACATCAAAAACTGATTGTTAATCAAATCTTTGGTAGTAATACTGTAATCAGCACCTACCTTTTCTTTATTAAGGGATATTGAGTTTTGTTGTAATTCTCTTCTGGCATCACTATTAGATGCCAAGAAACCGGTCTTAGCCGAAAGCGCCGCAATCATGTCCAATCCGTTTTCTAATTCGCTCATGGCTACTTCAGCTTGGGGAACTCCTTCAAAAACTTCTAAGAACGTTTTAGTGTCCAACTTCTTTAAGTCATCCATAGTAGGACTAAAGAATGCCCCTGATGCAAAAATGGCTTTTTCTAATTCTTCTCTACCGTGTACAAAGGTTGTTACTTCTTCAGCCAATCGTTTTTGCAACACTCTCATATGAGGAGCAGTTTGATGCTCTGTAATTAAAGCATCAATGGTATCTTGATCAATAAATGTAAAAATCTTAATGTATTTTTCGGCATCCACATCAGTCGTGTTAAGCCAAAATTGGTAAAACTTATATACGGATGTTTTATCTGCAGTTAACCATACATTCCCACCTTCTGACTTTCCAAATTTAGAACCATCTGCTTTAGTGATTAACGGACAAGTCATCGCATAAGCCTTTGCTCCTTCTCCATTCATTCGACGCACTAATTCGGTACCCGTAGTGATGTTTCCCCATTGGTCACTTCCTCCCATTTGCAACAAACAATGGTGTGCTTTGTACAAATGGTGAAAATCATAACCTTGTATCAATTGGTACGTAAACTCCGTGAAGCTCATTCCCTCACCTGTCTCACCACTCAATCTTTTTTTAACCGAATCTTTGGCCATCATATAGTTTACCGTAATACGTTTACCCACATCACGAGCAAAGTTGATAAAAGAAAACTCTTTCATCCAGTCGTAATTGTTAACCAAGATTGGCGCATTGTTTGCAGTAGAATTAAAGTCTAGAAATCGAGATAAGACCGCTTTAATTCCGGCCACATTTTTTTCTAATGTAGCTTCATCCAATAGATTGCGTTCGTCTGATTTTCCAGAAGGGTCTCCAATCATACCTGTAGCTCCACCTACTAATGCAATAGGTTTGTGTCCAAATTTTTCCAAATGAACCAACAAAATGATAGGCACTAAACTTCCAATATGCAAGGAATCACTCGTGGGATCAAACCCAATATAAGTGGTGGTCATCTCTTTCAAAAGTTGCTCTTCCGTTCCGGGCATAATATCGTGAACCAAGCCACGCCATTGCAATTCTGCTACTAAATTCTTCATGGTATAATCAATTTGGGGCAAAGATAGTTTTAATTCGTCAAAATGAAAATGCCCTTCAAATTAAAATATGGCTAACGCTATCTAAAAAATTGTTTAATTAGTACATTTGCATTCATGATATTAGTTACAGGAGGTACAGGATTAGTTGGCGCCCATTTATTGCTACAATTGGCAGAAAATGAAACCCCTATACGTGCTTTATACCGAAATGAAACTTCCTTAGAAAAAATACAAGCGCTTTTTAATGCCCACGATAAAATCGCATTATTTAGCAAGATAGAATGGGTATTAGGCGACATCACCGACATTCCTTCACTTGAAACGGCATTTGAAAACATTCAACATGTTTATCACTGTGCGGGATTGATTTCCTTTGACCCAAAAGATGAAGATCGTCTTCGCAAAATTAACATTGAAGGCACGGCCAATATCGTCAATTTTTGTATTGCATACCACATCCAAAAACTAGCCTTTGTGAGTTCAATTGCGGCCTTAGGTGATTTGGCCCAAAATGAAACCGCTATATCGGAATCCTCAGAATGGAATCCTGAATTTTACCATAGTGATTATGGAATTTCAAAATATGGTGCCGAATTAGAAGTTTGGCGCGGCTATCAAGAAGGCTTACCCGTAGTGATTGTAAATCCTGGCGTCATTATAGGATCTACACTATGGGAAGACGGTAGTGGAGCTATTATTACCAAAGTAAAAAAAGGAATATCCTTTTATACGAAAGGACAAACTGGCTATGTGGGTGTCAATGATGTAGTTTCTATCCTAATTGCGTTAATGAATAGCAATTGCAATGGGGAACGTTTTTCTTTAGTAGCCGAACACTTCACCTATGAACACCTTTTAAAAACAATTGCCTTAAAAACGGGAAGCGCTGTTCCTAGTATTTACATCAAACCTTGGATAACAAGTATTATCTGGCGATTGGATTGGATACTGGCTACTTTTTTCTTCAAAAAAAGAACCCTTACCAGGTATATGGCAAGCACGATTCACACTATAGATAGTTATAGTAATGAAAAGGTGAAAACGGAATTGAAATACGAATTCCAAAGTATTGCAGTTGTATTAGACCAGTTGATTTAATAAGTAGATTTTATCCAATCTTCATACGAATGAGTTTGTTTTCTAATTCAATAAAAAAGGATTGTCAATTCAATTCCCATAAAATAAAGACTTGAAATTATGACTCAACACTCCACTTTAGAACCGTCAAAACAGTGGACCGATTTGTGTTTTCAAATCACCATGGTCTTTTAAGCAAATCACCATGGTCTTTTACTCAAATCACCATGGTGATTTTAGCAATTCACCATGGTGATTTATAAACAGCACCTTGATGGCATAAAAAAAGGATGATGGACATTGCTAAAATTGCCCATCATCCTTTATAACATTTGTCCTAATCAACTAAAAAAGCAACACGTAAGACTGTATTGAAAAGTCCTTTTTAAAGACAAACCCAAACAGTTTGATACTTATTGTATCTGAGGTGTCCCCGAGTTTATATTGGGATTGGGAGCCACACTAATCCCAGCTTTTTTGGCGGCATCATCTAGTTTCACTTTTACTTTTTCAAACATTTCTTTATACTCCTTAATATCTGAAGCATAATACTTATTGCTTTCTGAAAGTTGGATACTATCGATTTTGTATTTTTTATACAAATACTGATTGGATTCTTTGTTAGATATTCCCCCATTTAAATTTTGGGACTTAATTGCTTGTAACAATGACATATCATATAAGATGTCAATCATTTTATCTTTTTCTATTAGATTTTTAGGTTTGGACACTCCTGCATTGGAGCAACTAAACCCTATTAATACTACACAAAAGAAAAGTAACTTTTTCATATTTATCCTTATATATTATCTATTGAAAAGCAATCGTTTCCCCACTGGTTTTTCACTTATTTTAAAATTGTGATACACCAATTCTCCATTTACAAAAGTATGTGAAATTCTAGATTTAAAACTAAATCCTTCAAAGGGAGACCATCCACATTTGGCGATGATATTTTCTTTTTTCACATTCCAAGGAGAGCTAGTATTGACAATTGCTAAATCGGCGTAATACCCAACTTTAATAAACCCTCTCTTTTCAATTTTAAAGATTATAGCCGGGTTATGGCACATTTTTTCTACTATTTTTTCTACTGAAATCTTCCCTTGAAGGAAGGTTTCAAACAGCGCAACAACCGCATGTTGCACTAATGGTCCTCCAGATGGAGCCTTTATGTAGGATTGTTGTTTTTCTTCTAATGTATGTGGGGCATGATCGGTAGCAATCACATCAATACGGTCATCCAGCAAGGCGGTCCATAGCGCTGCACGATCATCGGCTGTTTTAACAGCAGGATTCCACTTAATGAAATTGCCCTTAGTTTTATAATCTTCATCGGTAAACCACAAATGATGCACACATACTTCAGCTGTAATTTGTTTCTCTGCTAAGGGAATTTTGTTTGTAAACAATTCCATTTCTTTAGCAGTTGACAAATGGAAAATATGCAATCGGGCACCTGTTTTCTTAGCTAATGCAATAGCTTTTGAAGAAGACAAGTAGCACGATTCCGCACTGCGAATCAAATGATGGCATTCTACAGGTATATCCTCACCAAACTGGAGTTTGTAGCGCTCCAAATTGGCTTTAATAGTTGCCTCATCTTCGCAATGAACCGCAATTAGCATCTTTGTTGATGAAAATATTTTTTCTAATGTTTCTTCATCATCTACTAACATGTTCCCTGTTGATGAGCCTAGAAACAATTTGATTCCGGCTACGTTTTTTGGGTTTGTTTTTAATAATTCTTCCAAGTTGTCATTTGTCCCACCCATCATAAATGAATAATTGGCAAATGATTTTTGGGAAGCAATTTGGTATTTTTCTTCAAGTAGTTCTTGGGTTACCGCATTGGGAACGGTATTGGGTTGCTCAATATAGGAAGTAATTCCACCGGCAATGGCGGCTCTGCTTTCAGAAGCAATGTCTCCTTTGTGTGTGAGGCCTGGCTCTCTAAAGTGCACTTGGTCGTCAATGGCACCCGGAATCAGATAATTACCTTCGGCATCAATAATTTTACAGGAAGCAATTTTTGGGCTAATGCTGGGCGCAATTTCCACTATAAATTCGTTTTCAATCAAAACGTCGCCTTCAAAAACTACTCCTTCATTTACAATCTTGGCATTCTTAATTAAAACGGTATTCATAATTTAACGGATTATAATCGATTAAAAATCTTTCTAATTTTAAGTGAGATGACTCCAAAAATGGCTTCTTTAATAATAGCTCCACTCATTTTTGATTGTCCTTTTGTCCTATCTGTAAAGATTACAGGGACTTCTTTTATCGTGTATTTTTGAGCAAACGCGCGGTATTTCATTTCTATTTGAAATGCATACCCTATAAACTTTATTCGGTTTAATTGGATTGTTTCTAAAACCGTTCTACGATAGCAGATAAAACCTGCAGTCGCATCCATTATTTTCATTCCGGTAATCATACGAACATATACCGAGGCAAAATAGGACAACAACACGCGACTCAAAGGCCAATTCACTACATTTACTCCAGTCACATAGCGTGAGCCTATTGCTAAATCGGCTCCTTGATTGTGACATGCATCATATAGTTTTTCTAAATCATTGGGGTTATGCGAAAAATCGGCATCCATTTCAAAAACATATTCGTATTGATGCTCCAAAGCCCACGTAAACCCATGTACATAAGCCGTTCCCAAACCCGCTTTTTTCATTCGTTGTGACAAAAACAATTGAAAAGGGAATTCTTTTTGCAATTCCTTTACTTTCTCAGCCGTTTTATCAGGAGAATTATCATCCACAATTAATAGGTGAAATTCTTTTTGCAATGAAAAAACAGCTCGAATAATACTTTCGATGTTTTCAATTTCATTGTAGGTGGGGATAATAACTATGCAGTCACTCATATTATGTAGTCATACTTCGCCACAAAAATAAACTTTTTATTAGAGTAGTATCTTAATAATTATATAATAATTAAAGATAGAAAAAATTAGTAATTTTGCCCCAATGACTATACCGACTATTTTACAGCCTAGATTACTAGAATCTAAAGATTGGGCGACCTTTCTTTTTGTATTATCATTTATATTAATAGCAATTGCTAAAACCGCATTTGAAACCCGTTTTAGTGATTATTTAAAAATTTTAGTCTCCGATAAATACATCAAAGTATACAAAGACACCTCCCATTTAATGAGTGGGTTTACGATATTGTTGTTTATTGTTCAATTGATTTCCTTTTCTTTTTTTATACAAATAGTATTGTATAAGTTTGGCTATGTACCTACTATTGAATGGATATTATACATACGTATCATTAGTTTTCTAGCAGTATTTATACTTTCTAAATTCTTAATTGAGAAGATAATTGCGACCGCTTTTAACATAGAAGACTTTACTGAACAGTTTAATTTGCAAAAAGTTAGCTACCGTACGTATGTCAGCATGCTATTACTTCCATTCAACATCTACCTCTTTTATAATGAATCCTCATCAAATACGCTATTAATTTGCATCATCTGTGTAATTTTAGCAATTAATATGTACACTTATCTAGTTTCTTTGAAGATTTATCAAAACTTACTAATAAGCAAGATGTTCTATTTTATTTTGTATCTTTGCGCACTCGAAATAGCACCGTACTATTTTATATATTATTTGATTACAAAAAATTTAGCACATTAAAATGTCAAATTTGAAAGTGAAAACAATTTTGGTGTCACAACCAGAACCAAAAGTAGAGAATTCACCTTATTTTGATTTACAACAAAAGCATAAGGTAAAGATAGATTTCCGCTCATTTATACACGTAGAAGGTGTAAATGCAAAAGAAATCAGGGCTCAAAAAATTGACCTAAACAATTTTACAGCCATCATCTTGACAAGCAGAAACTCTGTAGACCATTTTTTTAGAGTTGCTGAAGAGATGAGATATAAAGTACCTGAAGACTTGAAGTATTTTTGTCAATCGGAGGCTATTGCTTTCTATTTGCAAAAATATGTGGTGTACCGAAAACGCAAAATATATGTAGGACAAAAAGACTTTGTTGATTTGTCTCCTCTTATAAAAAAATACAAAGAAGAGAAGTTTTTATTACCGGCTTCTGATCAATTAAATTTTGATGTGCCTCATACCTTAAATAATTTGAAGGTGGATTGGACTCAAGCTACGTTTTACAAAACGGTAATGAGTGACTTGTCGGATTTGGCTGATGTATATTATGATGTATTGGCGTTCTTTAGTCCGACTGGAATCAAATCATTATTTAAAAACTTCCCTGACTTCAAACAAAACAATACTCGTATTGCTGTATTTGGAAGCACGACACAAAAAGAAGCCTTAGAACACGGATTGCGTATAGACATCTTAGCGCCAACCCCTGAGACCCCTTCTATGACTATGGCATTAGAGCGTTACATCGCGGAAGCCAACAAAGGAAAATAAAACAAAAACACATACAAAAAAAGCCATTCAAATTGAATGGCTTTTTTATTTTGGTTAGGTTGGTTTATACCTGTGGCCCAGCTTTTACTAAGCTTTGCCCTTGCTCATTATCGGTATATTGAGCGAAATTTTTAACGAAACGCGCGCCTAAGTCAGCTGCTTTTGCATTCCAATCTGCTACGTCAGTATAGGTATCTCTAGGATCCAATATCGCTGGGTTCACATCGTGTAAGGCTGTTGGCACTGTTAAATTAAACACGGGTATGGTTTTGGTTTCTGCTTTTTCAATAGATCCGTCTAAAATAGCATCTATGATAGCGCGAGTATCTTTAATAGAGATCCGTTTTCCTGAGCCATTCCATCCTGTATTTACCATATAGGCTGTAGCATTGTGTTGTTCCATTTTCTTTACCAATTCCACGCCGTATTGTGTTGGGTGTAATGATAAAAATGCTTTACCAAAACAAGCAGAGAATGTTGGTTCTGGTTGGGTTACTCCTCTTTCTGTTCCGGCTAATTTAGCGGTGAAACCTGAAAGGAAATAATATTTAGTTTGTTCGGGTGTTAGTTTAGAAACGGGAGGCATTACTCCAAAAGCATCTGCTGTTAAGAAGATTACTTTAGTAGCGTGACCTGCTTTAGAAACTGGTTTTACTATATTGTGAATATGATAAATAGGATACGAAACACGTGTGTTTTGAGTCACAGAACCATCCTTAAAATCAATAACTCCATTAGCATCTAGGGTTACATTTTCAAGTAGGGCATCGCGTTTGATAGCTCCATAAATATCCGGTTCGTTTTCTTTACTTAAGTCGATGGTTTTGGCATAACAACCCCCTTCAAAATTGAAAACTCCTTCATCGTCCCATCCGTGTTCATCGTCTCCGATTAGTTCTCGTTTTGGGTCGGTAGACAAGGTTGTTTTACCTGTTCCTGACAATCCGAAGAATATGGCCACGTCTCCATCGGCACCTTTATTGGCCGAGCAGTGCATAGAAGCAATGCCTTGAAGCGGCAAATAATAGTTCATCATAGAGAACATTCCTTTTTTCATTTCACCACCATACCAAGTTCCGCCAATCAACTGCATCTTTTCAGTTAAGTTGAACGCTACGTATACTTCAGAATTTAAATCATGAGCTGCATAGTCTTTGAATGATGTTTTAGAACCATTCATAACAATGAAATCAGGCTCCCCGAAATTCTCTAATTCTTCTGCGGTAGGACGAATAAACATATTAGTAACAAAATGCGCTTGCCAAGCCACTTCCATGATGAAACGCACTTTCAAGCGGGTATTTTCGTTTGCCCCACAAAACGCATCAACTACATAAAGCTTTTTACCTGATAGTTGGCTAATTGTAGTGTCTTTTAATGCATTCCAAGTCGTGGTAGAGATTGGTTTATTATCGTTAACTGCTTTATCAGAAGTCCACCAAATTGTATCTTCAGTAACAGAATCTTTAACAATATACTTGTCTTTTGGTGATCTACCGGTGAAAACACCTGTCATTACATTTACAGCACCCAATTCAGAAAGCTGTCCTTTTTCATAACCCATTAATGACTCATTTAATTCGTCATTGTATAACTTTTCAAAAGAAGGATTGTAGATAACTTCTTGAACGTTTTTAATTCCGTATTGGTCTAACGAAATCGATTTCGTAATTTGAGCGTAGTTCTCCATAGAAATTAGTTTGTGTTGTTTTATTAATCAGGCGACAAAGGTAAAAATTATATTGTAGAAACTAATTTTTTGTTGGAAATATTATTTATTTCTCTGCAGTGTATGCCAAAACAAAACGGCCCAAGCCCCTATTAGTAAGGCTCCCCCTATAGGCGTCACAATTCCAATAGGTTTGAAATCGATATGAGTTATCGTTTTAGTTGCCAATAGATAAATGGATCCTGAGAAGCAAAGCACCCCAAAAACAACTAGTTTAAAAATGGTTTTTTTGGCTTTTTCTGTTAGAAAAGGAAGGCTCCCCAAAAACACTAAAAAAAGGGCATGATACATTTGATATTTAACCCCTGTTTCAAAAGTAGTTAGCTCTTGAAGTGTTAGGTATTTTTTTAGGGCATGAGCTCCAAAGGCACCTAAAATTATTGCTGTCATACCCAAGAGGGCAGCTCCGTTAATTATTCTTTTATCCATGATTGATTTGTTCATACTAAAGCACAAATTTATCCGTTATCTACATACAATTAAAGAAATTTCAAGTTTCTTTTATGAATTGAACCATTTTAAAAATTTTATATTTGCACTTTAATTCCAATCCATGAAAAAAATAGTATTACTGTTGACTGCCATTATAGTGAGTTGTACCTCAACATCATTATACAGCCAAACTATAAAATCGGGGGAGAAGTTTGTTTTTGCTGGCTCCTATAATATGAGTGGTTTATTGACTCATTTGGCTCAGGTTACTATGACCACAGAAAACTTAGCTACTTCAAAAAACACCTATTTGCATTTAAGTTGTGAGCTTGCCACCTTTAGCAAATGGGATTCTTTTTTTAAAATCAGAGACATTTATGAATCTTATGTAAATCCGACCACCTTAAAACCGAGTTTGTATAAGAGAAGCATTGATGAAGGCGGATGGACTAAAATGGAAAAATATGCCTTCAAAGGAAATACGGTAAGCAGTAAGTCTAAGCGAAAAAACCGACCTGAAACCCAAAAAACATTTAGCATTGGAGGAAGTACCCAGGATGTAATATCGATGTTTTACAAAGTAAGAACCTTGGATTTTAGTCATTACAAAGAAGGACAAACCCTTTCCTTGATGATTGTTTTTGACGAAAAAGAAGTACCTGTGACCCTAAAGTATATGGGCAAAGAGACCATAAATGCTGGGAATTTGGGTAAAAAAGAATGTTATAAAATATCTATAGGTGCCAAAACAGATGCGCTTAGGGGGAAAGATAAAAACCTGATATGGTTGACGGCAGATGCCCAAAAAATACCTGCTTTATTAAAATTCAGCATTCCTGTTGGAACCGGTCAATTAGTATTAACTTCGGCTAGCGGCATTTAATATATGAGAAAAGCAATTCTAGTACTCGCCTACATCATGACGGCATTAGCCTTGGTATTTTCGATAGTACCGATGGATACTTTAGCTTTTCTACCTATAGGGATTGCCTTATTGTGTAGTTTAGTTGTTTTAAAAAAATCTACTGATTCGAATCGAAAGATTCCAAAAATCTTACTTACTATTAGTGTGTTGTGTTCTATCTATGTATTGGGTAAAATGCTTTTGATAAAAGATGAAGTAGCCAAAGATGTACAGTTTGAACAGCATAAGGTTCAGGAAAATAAAGCTGCTAAAAAAGAACTTGAAGAAATAGAAGGCTTAGAATAAATACAAAGCGCATCCGAAACGATGCGCTTTTTTGTTTATTTCATACATTTGCGTCCAACAACAAACAAACGAATGAGAAATATATTAATCATTGGTGCTGGCCGTTCTGCCTCTTCCTTGATCCAATACCTGTTACACAAATCGACTGCAGAGCAATTGCATTTGACGATAGGAGATTTGTCTTTAGAATTGGCGCAACGCAAAACCAACAATCATCCGAATGCTACTGCTATTGCCTTAGACATTCACAATGTAAGCCAACGGCAAGCTGAAATTCAAAAAGCAGACATCGTTATTTCTATGTTGCCTGCTCATATGCATATAGATGTAGCGAAAGACTGTGTAACTTTTAAGAAAAACATGGTAACGGCTTCCTACATCTCGGATGCGATGCAAAGTTTAGATGAAGAAGCAAAAGCCAACAATTTGATTTTCATGAATGAGATTGGGCTTGACCCAGGCATTGATCATATGAGTGCGATGAAAGTGATTCATGAGATTCAAGATAAGGGTGGTAAAATGGTTTTGTTTGAATCTTTTTGTGGTGGTTTAGTAGCCCCAGAAAGCGACACCAACTTATGGAATTACAAATTCACTTGGGCTCCTCGAAACGTAGTTTTGGCCGGGCAAGGTGGTGCGGCTAAATTCATTCAAGAAGGAAAGTACAAGTATATCCCTTATAACAAACTATTTCGCCGAACCGAGTTTTTAGAAGTAGAGGGTTATGGTCGTTTTGAAGGGTATGCCAATCGGGATTCTTTGAAGTATCGAAGTGTGTATGGTCTTGATGACATTTTAACCTTGTACCGAGGAACCATTAGACGTGTGGGCTATTCCAAAGCTTGGAATATGTTTGTTCAATTGGGCATGACCGATGACACCTATGTGCTAGAAAATTCGGAGACGATGAGTTACCGAGATTTCATCAATTCCTTTTTGCCTTATTCCCCAACCGATTCGGTTGAAATCAAAACTAGAATCCAGTTGGGCATCGAACAAGATGACATCATGTGGGACAAATTGCTTGAGTTGGATTTATTCAATCCGAACAAGATTATAGGTTTGAATAACGCCACACCTGCTCAAATATTAGAACACATACTAAATGCGAGTTGGGCTCTTGAACCTGAAGACAAAGACATGATTGTGATGTATCACAAATTTGGCTATGAACTTCATGGAGAGCACAAACAGATAGATTCCAAGATGGTGTGTATAGGAGACGATCAAACGTATACTGCAATGGCCAAAACGGTAGGATTACCAGTGGCTATGGCTACATTACACATATTAAATGGCACTATTAAGACACCGGGAGTACAGTTGCCTATTCGCAAAGAAGTATATGAGCCTATATTAAAAGAGCTTGAAGACTATGGCGTTGTATTTAAAGAAACTGAGATGCCTTATATTGGGTACAATCCGGATAAGTTATCTGGGAATTAAAGCCTAATGAATCTATACTTAAAAACCGAAATCGTAACTGATTTCGGTTTTTTTATTTAGGATATAAACTAAATCCTTATTTTTACTTTCAAATATTCGAATTATGAAAATAACTCAACTACAAATAGAAATTGACGATTTGAAATTAAAAGGAGCAAGCCCAGTGGGCTTGAGGTATACAAGCTTTAGCTTGTTCTATTATTCTTAAAATAACTTTTACAAATGAAAATAAATCAACTGCAAATAGAAATTGACGGAATCGACAAAGAAATATTACGCGACTTGATGGAAGATGCTCGTAAACCCATATTACAAATCGGTAATAAGATTGGGATATCGGGTGCGGCTATCCACCAACGATTGCGCAAATTAGAGGATGCGGGAGTTATTGCTGGATCTAAGTTTATTATAGACAACAAAGTGTTGGGATATAAAACCATGGCATTTATCGGTATTTATTTGGACAAGGCATCGAGTAATTCGGATGCTGTTAGAGAGTTGAAGAAAATCCCAGAAGTATTGGAATGTCATTATACGACGGGGAATTGGAGTATCCTTATTAAAATTATTTGTCGGGACAACGAGCATTTGATGCAGTTATTGAATAAAAAGATACAACCTATAGCGGGTGTTTCGCGAACAGAAACCTTTATTTCGTTGGAGCAGCAGATTGAGCGGCAGATTCAGTTGTAATTTGGGAATGGGGGAATGTGGAAATTTGGGAATTTGAAAATGGAGGACTTGTTTCGTATAGCAAAGGAGTTTGCTGAGGCTATTTCGTATAGCTAATACGCTATATATATAACTATTATATATTAAAAAACTCTGTCAAAGTGGGAAACTTTGACAGAGTGATATAGAAATACGAGTACTATTTATAAAAATGGTTTAGCCTACAAGGTTAATCACTTTACCGGGAACGATAATCACTTTATTGGGGGTTCTTCCTTCCAATTGTTTGATTGTTCGTTCATCGGCCATAACGATTTCTTGTATTTGGGCCACAGTTAAGTCAAGAGGCAATTTGATGGTGAAACGCATTTTACCGTTGAAGGATACGGGGTATTCTTTTTCAGATTCTATTAGGTATTTCTCTTCACAGATAGGGAATGCTACTGTTGAGATTGATCCTTGGTGACCTAATTGGCTCCATAATTCTTCGGCGATATGTGGTGCATAGGGTGAAATCAAAATAGCCAAAGGCTCAAGGATGGCTCTGTGGTTGCATTTTTGAGTTGCTAGTTCGTTCACACAAATCATGAATTGCGACACCGAAGTATTGAATGAGAAATTCTCGATATCTTCGGTTACTTTCTTGATGGTTTTGTGTAGCGATTTGTACATATCTGCGGTAGGTTCGTCATTTGTCACGATCAAACCGTTGTCATCAAAATAGAGACGCCATAGTTTTTTTAGGAACCCAGACACACCGGTAATTCCGGCCGTGTTCCAAGGTTTGGCTTGCTCTAGAGGCCCTAAGAACATTTCGTATAAACGTAACGTATCGGCACCATAGTCGTTGCAGATATCGTCAGGGTTTACTACGTTGTATTTGGACTTCGACATTTTTTCTACTTCGCGTCCTACGATGTATTTACCGTTATCTAAAATGAATTCGGCCTCTTTATAATCGGAGTATAGTGGGTGTGCTTTGAAAGCTTCGATGTCCAATTCGTTGGTAATGTCATTGATGACAGCAAGGTCTACGTGGATAGGTTGTACTTTTTCACTGCCGATTACTCCTTTTGAATATAACTTCTTAGAATCTTCGCTTCTGTACACAAACGCACTCATTCCTAGAATCATACCTTGATTGATTAATTTCTTAAAGGGTTCTTCTGTGGGAGCGTAGCCGATATCTTTTAGGAATTTGTTCCAAAAACGAGAATACAAGAGGTGACCGGTAGCGTGTTCGCTTCCTCCAATGTATAAATCCACATTTTCCCAGTACTTTAGCGCATCGGCAGAAGCAAATTCGGCATCGTTTTGCGCATCCATATAGCGCA
>JAHEHJ010000014.1 GCA_024644655.1 Flavobacterium sp. | reverse complement strand
GGTTACCAAAGTATCAAATATAACAAGCATCTATTCGTTAATTGGGGAAGAGCTAATGACCATTCAAGGCCGCCCAACTCCTTTCAACAACACAGATCAAGTGGCTATTGGCGCCAATTTTGAAACTGCTGGAACCTATTCTATTGCAATCGGAGCCGTAGACGGGTTGTTTGAAAACAACTCACAAAATATCTATTTAGAAGATACATTTACTCAAACCATTCACGATTTACGCCAATCACCTTATACTTTTACTAGTGAAGCTGGTAACTTTTCCAATCGTTTTGTATTGCGCTATACATCAAACGCATTAGGAACAATTAACACTATTATCAGCACTCCTCAAATAGTCCTTCACAACAATACTATTACTATTGACTCATCAGTTATAATGACTAAAATAGAAGTGTACAACACAGCAGGACAATTGGTGCAAACCTACCAGCCATCAAATAATTCAATGCATTTCGAAGATACATTCCATTATGCAAACGGTGTGTATTTAGTTTCTTTAACTACAGAGAATGGCAAAAAAGTGACTCAAAAGATTATAAAATAATAAAAAGTATCCATAAAAAAAGCCGTCCAATGGACGGCTTTTTTATTTCTTAAAAGTAAAACCTTATTTTACTATAGTCATTTCGTCAACTATATTTTTAGCTCCTGAATAATTTTCAATCACCCAAAGTACATAACGGATATCCACATTAATTGTACGTTGTAATTTATTGTCAAAAATAACATCACCGGCCATAGCTTCAATGTTACCATCAAATGCCAATCCAATTAATTCGCCTTTTCCATTCAACACTGGAGAACCTGAATTACCACCAGTTATATCATTGTCGGTTAAGAAATTCACATGAAGACTTCCATCTTTATCAGCAAAACGACCGTAGTCTTTATTTTTTTGCATCTCTAACACACGAGCTGGCAAATCAAACTCTTCATCTCCTTTTTTGTATTTTTTTACTTGCCCTTCTAAAGTTGTATAGTTGTTTATTTTGGCATCATTACGTTTATCAGCAGGTAACGAACGAACTTTACCGTAAGTCAAACGCAATGTAGAATTCGCGTCTGGATATTTGATTGTACCTATTTTAGATTCTCTTAATCCTTCTACTAACAAACGGAACGAAGCACTATAATCATTTTGAGCTTTAGTAATCTCATCCGATTTTGAATTGATATGCGAAAGCAATTCATTTGAAAGAACATATATTGGGTCATTATCCAACATACCTTGACTTGGCACTTCCAAAAAGGCTTTTACTTTATCTAAAGAAGAAAAAATACTTAATTCAATAGCTGCATTCACAAATTTAGTGTAATCATAATTAGTTATAGCACCAATTTTATCTACTGAAGGGGCAATTTTATATCCTGTAGATTTAGTCGCATACAATTTTAATTGAGCCGCTAACAAATCTTTTTCAGCCGGAATATAAATATCCTTGTACATCTCTGTAGCCATTTCAGCTAATGCTGGTGCGACTTGGGCACGTTTCGCTGCATCTGCTTTTACATAAGCATCCAATTGTTTCCCTAAAGTTCTTCCTATAGTTCCAAAAGCCGTAGTTCTAAATAATTGTTGTAAATAATTATCATGTCTTGCTTTCTCGTTCGTTAAAGCATAATATTTATTGATGTTGGTAATTACAGCACCATATTTGGCTTTATTAGCAGGTTTATTGGCCCATTTATCAAACTTAGCTTCTTGTACTGCTTTTGATTTAGCCGTTTGGAATTTTGACAGCGCATCAATCATCCCCTGACGGTTTTTCCAATAGTTAGCCGTAGAAGCATATTTTGAAGCATACACCAAGCGAAGCGCATCACTTTGATCCATGTATTTCTTCATGTTATCCATTCCTGTTTTAGCACCCTCTACCCAAGCAGGATAAGCAAACTTTACGTTTTGCTCAATTCCACCAGCTGGCATCCAACGGTTGGTTCTTCCTGGGTAACCCAATATCATCGCAAAATCACCTTCTTTTACGCCACCTAAATTTACAGGCAAGTAATGTTTGGGTTGCAATGGCACATTGGTTTCTGAATAATCTGCCGGATTACCATCTTTATCAGCATACACTCTAAACATAGAGAAATCAGCTGTATGACGTGGCCATTCCCAGTTGTCTGTATCACCACCAAATTTTCCTAAACTTTCAGGTGGCACTCCTACTAAACGAACATCTTTGTAATCTTGATATACAAAATAATAGAACTCATTTCCTTGAAAAAAAGAACGAACAGAAACAGTGTATTTACCACCTTCATTATTTTCTTTTTCAATTTGTGCGATTTCAGCATTAATTGCTTTTTCACGATCCGCTTCCGACATCGATGCATTTACCTTGGCCAAAATTCGCTTCGAACAATCGTCCATACGCACAAAGAAACGCACATACAAACTGCTCTCAGGATGTTTTTCCGATTTTCTACTATCGGCCCAATACCCATTTTTCAGGATGTTATTATCTGCAGTAGATAATTCAGCTACTGCATCATATCCACAGTGGTGATTGGTTAATACCAAACCATCTTTTGAGATGATTTCAGCAGTACACCCTCCATTGAATTGCACTATAGCATCTTTCAAACTGTGGTGGTTAATGCTGTAAATTTCTTCGGCTGTCAATTGCAAGCCCATTTTTTGCATGTCGCGGTGATTCAAACGTTCAATGAACATCAAAAACCACATTCCTTCGTCTGCTCTCATGCTCATTGGCATCAACAAGATTGCAGTGGTTACGAATAAAATAATTTTTTTCATAAATAAAATAATTGTTATTGTTTGTTTGCTACTAGTCTATAATCTCAAATGTATGTTACACTATATAGGTAAAAGCGATGCGAATATACTTTTTTTTGAGGATTTGATTGGTAAAATCCACAGAAAACGACAACGATGTAGTAATTTGATTTGAAAAATTAAAAAAAGAATACAAGTTTTAACGTTACGTATTTCCAAAAAAAAATCCCGAAATACTTCGGGATTTTGACTTATATACCATGACTATTTTCAGGCTCTGAGGCATCTACATTTAACATCTCCCAAAGCTTGTCTTTTAATTCAGTCAATCCTTGATTCGCCACCGAAGAAATAAACATATAAGGTGTTCCTTTAAATTCTTTATCCAGTTGGGCTTTCAATTCGGCTTTCAACTCTTCATCCAACATATCGCATTTAGATACTACTATTAGTTTATCCTTATCCAACATTTCAGGATTGTACCGACGCAGTTCGTCTAATAAAATTTCATATTCTTTCTTTATATCTTCAGCATCAGCAGGAACCAAAAACAATAGAGTAGAGTTACGCTCTATATGACGTAAGAAATAATGCCCTAACCCTTTTCCTTCTGCCGCTCCTTCTATTATCCCTGGAATATCAGCCATGATAAATGACTTAAATTCGCGATAGGCTACAATTCCCAAATTGGGTTTCAAAGTCGTAAAAGGATAATCCGCAATTTTAGGCTTTGCAGAAGTCAATACAGAAAGCAAAGTTGATTTTCCCGCATTTGGAAATCCAACCAAACCAACATCAGCCAATACTTTCAACTCTAAAATCACATCCAACTCTTCTGTTGGCATTCCCGGCTGAGCATACCGAGGGGTTTGATTGGTAGAACTCCTAAAATGCCAGTTCCCTAATCCTCCTTTTCCTCCTTTAACCAATATTTGCTCTTCTCCGTGTTCTGTGATTTCAAATAAAATCTCTTCCGTTTCTTTATCACGTACCACTGTTCCTAATGGCACTTCAATAACTTTATCTTCACCATCATGTCCGGTACTACGAGAACTACCACCATCTCCTCCATGACCAGCCTTGATATGACGCGCAAATTTCAAGTGAAATAAAGTCCAAAGTCCTTTATTCCCTTTCAAAATTACATGCCCTCCTCGACCACCATCTCCGCCATCTGGACCTCCCTTTTCAATAAATTTTTCTCGGTGTAAGTGAGAAGATCCCTTCCCTCCTTTTCCCGAAGAAACATATATTTTTACATAGTCTACAAAATTGCCCTCTGTCATGTTTTCTCTTATTTATTCTTTTAATGCTTTTACTAGTACTTTATCAATCTTTGCTCCATCCATATCTATGATTTCTATAACTAATTTATGCCAAATTAGCTCTTCTCCAGTAGTAGGTATTTTACCCATTTCAGTCATAATCAATCCACTTACTGTAGTAACTTCATAATCGGTAGTCAATTCATCCAACTCGAAAAAAGTTAAAAAATCATGTAAGGAATACAATCCATCTACCAACCAAGTACCGTCTTCGCGAGAAACCAACTGATATTCGTCTTCATCAAAATCCGAGGCATCACCAACCAAAGCTTCCAAAATAGCATTCAAAGTAATCATTCCTTGAAAAACACCATATTCATCAGTGACTAGTGCATAATGCACTTTTGATTTTTTGAAATTTTCCAATGCTTTATATGCCGAAGTATGCTCAATCAAATAAACAGGCTCTTTTGTGATGTCCTGAAGTAGAAATGACCCTCGTTCAAAACTAGCAAATAAATCTTTCAATAAGACAACCCCTTCCACATCATCCAAATTGTCTTTACAAACCGGATATACCGAATGCAATTCATCCAAAACTTTTGCCTTCAATTCTTCAAGTGTATCCTCATAAGAAAGATAAACTATAGATTGCCGGTGTGTCATCAGGGAATTGATTTTACGGTCTCCGATATGAAATACCCGTTCCACTATGTCTTGCTCTATTTCTTGAACTTCTCCACCCTCAGTACCTTCTTTGATAATTGCCTTGATCTCCTCTTCGGTTACTTTACCATCAGCAGTTGGTTTAATTTTGAACACATCTAAAATAAAATCAGTAGATGTTGTCAATAACCAAATAAATGGCATAGTTACCACGGAAATCATTTTCATAGGAACTGCTACCGCTTTGGCAATAGTTTCTGGATAATTTAATCCGATTCGCTTGGGTAACAATTCGCCTAATACCAAAGAAAAAAAAGTCAATACCACAACTACTATCCCTACACCTATGCTTATTGCATAGGGCTTTAAGACTTGGAAAGTAGCTATATAACCCTGAACATCATGAGTGATTTTATCTCCCGAATAAATTCCAGTCAGGATTCCAATAAGGGTAATCCCAATTTGTACCGTAGATAAAAATTTGTTAGGAGAATTGGCTAATTCTAGAGCCACTTTAGCATTCGAATTTCCTTTTTTGGCAGCCGATTCCAAACGCGTTTTTCGTGCGGATATCAATGCGATTTCCGACATCGAAAACACCCCGTTAAGCAGTATTAAAAAAAGTATAAGGAGTAGTTCCATTTATTTTGGTTTCTAATTTTAGGTTACACGTTTCAAGCGGCTACCTGAAACTAGTTCCTATAAATTATCTATTACGTTACTCAATCGTGCCGTAACCTCATCTATAGCACCAATACCATCTACAGCATGAAATTTACCTTGCGCTGTATAATATTGCATCAAAGGTGCTGTTTTTTCATTGTATTCTTGGTATCGATTGCGTATTTTTTCTTCATCTTGATCATCAGGTCTCCCTGATGTTTTTCCACGCTCTAATAAACGTTGCACTAAAATTTCATCATTAGCCTCCAAAGCTACAGTAGCCGTAATTTGTTGCCCTTTAGACACCAAAAAAGCATCTAATGCATCAGCTTGTGCTATGGTTCTAGGAAATCCATCAAATAAAAAACCGGCAGAATGTGGGTTATTATCAACTTCACTTTCTAACATTTTAATGGTTACTTCATCCGGCACTAAATCCCCTTTATCCATATAGGTTTTAGCTAATTTACCCAATTCAGTATCATTTTTGATATTGTATCTAAATATATCTCCTGTCGAAAGATGGGTTAGATTGTATTTTTCTTTTAAAAATTCAGCTTGTGTGCCTTTTCCTGCACCTGGTTTTCCGAAAAGAACGATGTTAATCATTGTAGTAGTTAATAGGTTAGTGTTATTCTGCTAATTGGTAAACGTCTGGTAAATTTCTTCCTAGACCATCATAGTCTAGTCCATATCCCACAATAAATTTGTTAGGAATTCGAATCCCTACATAATCAATTTTAATATCTTTTTTATACGCTTCTGGTTTAAAGAATAAAGTAGCAATTTTTAAATGCTTCACCTTTTTATCTTTAAAAATAGTTTTCAATTCTTCAATCGTATTTCCAGTATCAATGATATCTTCAATAATGACTACATTTCTACCTTCTACATCTTGATTCAATCCAATTAATTCTTTTACATCTTGAGTCGATTGAGTACCTTCATAAGAAGCCATTTTTACAAAACTCACTTCACACATCCCTCTATACTGTTTCATTAAATCGCTCATTACCATAAAGGCTCCATTTAATACGCCTACAAAAACAGGTACCTCATCAAAAAAATCATCATCCATTTGCTTGGCTAAGTTTTTAATTGCAAAATCAATTTCCTCTGAAGAAATAAATGGCTCAAAAGTTTTATCGTGTAAGTGTATCATGGTGTTGTTTTTAAAATAAGGTGCAAATTTAAAGAAGTATAAAGGATTACAGGCTAAGTACCAAGACTTTTTTGCAAATTTGATATATTTACGTCATGAATTCTGATTTTTACCAACGTATCGAAGAAGGAACCGCTCATCGAAAGAGTAGAGATGAAAATTTGGCTTATGTTCTAACTAACCCCGAACACCTGCCCGAATTGGTGTCTCTCGCCAGTACAATCACCTATAAAAATCACTTCAAAGCACTATGGATTATGGAGTTACTCAGCCTGAAAAATTCAGAATTGCTCGCTCCATACCTTGATGCGTTTTGTAAAGCGCTACCCCATTACTCTATTGAAAAAGCGATACGACCAAGTGCTAAAATATGCTACCAATTGGTCATAAACAAAAACATCCAACTCACTCCCTTTCAAGAAGAAGCCATTATAGAAACCTGTCTCGACCGATTAATCGATCAAGTCAAAGTAGCACCTGCTGCTTTTTCTATGAGAGCATTATTCATTTTGGGCAAAAAAAAGCCATGGATACACGAAGAACTCAGACTACTGCTGTCTAGAGATTTAGACCACCCAACACCAGGATACCGTTTTGCCGTTAAAGACCTATTAAAACGTTTGAAATAAATTTTACTATTACTTATCTTTGCCCAAACACAACTACACGAATGAATTATTTTTCTTCAGATTACAAATTAGGTATACTGGGAGGAGGTCAATTAGGCAAAATGATATTGGCCGAAACCCGAAAGTATGACATACAAACCTATATCCTTGATCCCAGCGCAGATGCGCCATCTAAATATGGAGCCTCTCAATTTTTTATTGGAGATTTAATGGATTATTCCACAGTTTATGACTTCGGTAAAAAAGTAAATCTATTGACACTCGAAATTGAAAATGTTAATTTAGATGCATTAGACCAACTAGAAGCTGAAGGTTTGCCCATTTATCCTAGTCCCAAAACTCTTCGTTTGATTCAAAACAAAGGACGTCAAAAAGATTTTTATGTTGAACATCAAATCCCAACAGCACCTCACCAACGTTTTCAAAACACTATCCAACTTATTGAAGCAGTAACTTCTAATGCTATTGCGTTGCCTTTTGTATGGAAATGTGCCCAATTTGGTTATGATGGTAATGGGGTGAAAATTGTGCGCCAACTCGCCGATTTGAATCAACTACCCCAAGTAGAATGTATAGCTGAAGAAATGGTTCCTTTTAAAAATGAATTAGCCGTAATTGTGGCCCGTTCGGTTTCTGGAGAAGTAACAACCTATCCTGTAGTTGAAATGGAATTCCATCCCGAAGCGAACCAAGTAGAATATGTGATTTGCCCCGCACGCATCGATGCACTAGTGGCACAAAAAGCAACTGATATAGCATTGCGAGTGTCGCATCTATTTAATCATGTGGGCTTATTGGCTGTAGAATTATTTCAAACCGAAACGGATGAAATACTAGTCAACGAAGTGGCTCCAAGACCGCACAATTCAGGACATTATTCCATTGAAGCGAGTTATACTTCGCAATTTGAAAATCATATTCGGGCCCTATTAAATTTACCTCTAGGCGCTACCACTAGTAAAGTTGCTGGAATTATGGTAAATTTGGTGGGTGAAGAAGGATATTCAGGACCCGTTGTTTATGAAAATATTGAAAAAATAATGGCCATTAAAGGAGTTACGCCCCACATTTATGGAAAAAGAGAAACCCGTCCTTTCCGAAAAATGGGCCATGTCACCATTATTCATGAAGACATTAATGAAGCCCGAAAAATAGCAGAAGAAGTAAAAAATAGTATCCGTGTGATTAGTACATCTTTGAACACCTAAAAATAAAAAAACAATGAGCAAAGTAGCCATTATCATGGGAAGCATTTCAGACTTACCCGTCATGCAAGATGCCATCGATATCCTTAAAGGTTTTGACATTGAAACCGAAGTAGATATTGTTTCCGCACATCGTACACCCGAAAAATTAGTGGACTTCAGTAAAAATGCCCATACCAGAGGCATATCGGTGATAATAGCCGGTGCTGGAGGCGCAGCTCATTTACCCGGTATGGTTGCCGCTATGTCACCGCTCCCAGTTATTGGAGTGCCTGTAAAATCGAGCAATTCTATTGACGGATGGGACTCAATCCTGTCTATTCTACAAATGCCAGGTGGAGTTCCCGTAGCTACCGTTGCCCTAAATGGCGCGAAAAACGCAGGTATTTTAGCCGCTCAAATCATAGGAAGTCATGACAAATGTGTCCTTGATAAAATTATCTTCTACAAAGAGAGTTTAAAAGCAGCCGTTACAAAAGCTTCTGAAGAGCTAAAAACCAAATAACAATCCTAACACCACCCTCATAAAAGTAGTTGGAACAACTGTCCCCTCAAAGGGACAATCCCAACAACGATTACAAACCTTTTTCAAAATGAAAATACTTACGACTCCTTTTACGACTCCCTATAATTCGGCACCGTTTAGCCAAATAAATATCAATGACTTCAAACCTGCATTTGAAGAAACTATTGCCATGGCACGCGCAGAAATTGATGCCATCATTGAAAATCCAGCAGCACCCACCTTCGAAAATACTATTGTAGCATTAGATTTTTCGGGAGAAGCTTTGGATCGTTTATCCAACATCTTTTTTAATTTAAACTCTGCCGAAACTTCAGATGAATTACAAAAAATAGCTCAGGAAGTTTCTCCATTACTGACTGCTTTTGGCAATGACATTACATTAAACGAAGCCTTATTCCAAAGGGTAAAATCGGTTCACGATCAAAAATCTAAATTGAATTTAACTCCAGAACAAGCTACTTTATTGGATAAAAAATTTAAAGGATTTTCAAGAAATGGGGCACTGCTTTCCGATGAAAACAAATCAAAACTTCGAGAAATAGATACCGAATTGGCTAAAATCAAATTAGTATTTGGTGAAAATGTATTAGCTGAGACTAATAATTATCAGTTGCACATCACCCATGAAGCCGATTTAAAAGGACTACCTGAAGGCACTAAAGAAATGGCGCGCGCTTTGGCCCAATCAAAAGAATTGGAAGGGTGGATTTTTACGTTAGATTTCCCAAGTTATTTGCCTTTTGTTACCTATATTGAAAATAGAGAATTACGAAAAGAAATGGCCTTAGCCGCTGGAAAAAAAGGGTTTCAAAACAATGAATACGACAACCAAGAAAACGTAAAAAATATAGTAAGACTTCGTCATAAAAGAGCTCAATTATTAGGCTACGCCTCTCACTCCGACTTTGTATTAGAAGAGCGAATGGCCCAAAACCCAGCTAAAGTTCAATCTTTTTTAGCTGATTTATTAGACAAAGCTAAACCGGCAGCCGAACGAGAATTTACGCAACTGACTGCCTTCGCCAAAGAATTAGAAACCATTGACTCCTTGGAAAAATGGGACGGAGCCTATTATGCTGAAAAATTAAAACAAAAATTATTCAGCTTGGATGATGAAATATTGAAACCCTATTTCAAATTAGATAATGTATTACAAGGAGCCTTTACGGTAGCCGAAAAACTGTTTGGTATTACGTTCAAAGAAATCAACAACATAGACAAATACCATGAAGACGTTCAAACCTATGAAGTCCAAGATACCGATGGCCAATGGGTAGCCTTATTTTACGCCGATTTTTTTCCTCGAAAAGGAAAACGCAATGGGGCATGGATGACTTCTTACAAACCACAATACATTAAAAACGGCATCAATGAAAGACCTCATGTTTCCATTGTATGCAATTTTACACCCCCAACAGAAACGAAACCATCTTTACTTACCTTTAATGAAGTAACGACTTTATTCCACGAATTTGGACATGCATTACACGGTATGTTGGCCAACACCACCTACCCTAGTTTATCCGGAACGTCAGTATATTGGGATTTCGTTGAATTGCCAAGTCAAGTATTGGAAAATTGGTGCTACGAACCAGAAGCATTAGCCTTGTTTGCCAAGCATTATGAAACGGGAGAAATTTTACCCCAACAGTATGTAGATAAAATCAAAGAAAGCGCTAGCTTCTTAGAAGGAATGGCTACACTACGTCAGTTGAGTTTTGGAATGTTAGACATGGCTTATCATGCCAAAGCCCAAGAAATTACTAACGTAAAGGCTTTTGAAAAACAAGCTATGGAAATTGCCGCACTCTATCCAGACACTCCCGATAATTGTATGAGCACTTCTTTTTCTCATATTTTTCAAGGTGGTTATTCTTCAGGCTATTACAGTTACAAATGGGCTGAAGTGTTGGATGCCGATGCCTTTGCTTATTTCCAAGAGCAGGGTATTTTCAACAAAGATGTAGCCACCCGATTCAAAGAAAATGTACTATCAAAAGGGGGAACCGAATTGCCCATGGAACTCTATAAACGTTTTAGAGGGCAAGAACCTAAACCAGAAGCTTTATTAAAACGAGCGGGATTACTGTAGTTGTTTAAACCATTGAAGTTTTAAATTTTTACTATTGAAGTACCCATATCAAAAACAACCATACTATAGGTATACTCTCTATCCAAAATGAGGTGTAATAGGGGTTGCGTTTTAATGTGGTAAACCGAATACTAAAGACGGTAATTAAGGCAACCGGCAACACGGCATAGCAGGGATGTGCTTTGAAAAATTCCAAAAGCAAAAAGGGAACAACCAATAAAATACCCAGTACTTTAGTAGCATTGATACCCAGTAAATGGGGTAAGGTATTCATGCTTTGAGGGTCGGTTGTGCTGTCCATTATTTCAAATGGAATTAACAAGCTACTCAAGATCAAAACGCGTTGCAGTAGGGAAATATAGTAATCCCAAGGCAACCACTTGACCGATTGATAGGGAATATAAACCGTGACATAAGTCACAACTAGTACTACTAGGCCAAACTTCAACCAACCGTACTTTCTCAAGTAGGGATAGACCAGTAATAGCACTCCCAAATAAACCAATTGCAGTGCAATAGAATGTGGTAGGTCTAAAAAGAAATAAAGCAATGCTATTCCGGCTCCACCACTAACTAGCAATATGGCCCAATAATAGGCCAAATCCCACTTCTCCTTTAAAAAAACAACAATGTATTTCAAAAAATTATACCCTACTACAGTCCCAAAAAAGACTGTAAACCCATACGATTTAGAATAAGGCAATGCCTCTGTTAGGTGGGTAATATATAACAAACACCACACAGCACAAGCCACATGTAAAGAAGAATTAAGGTAAAAATCAAAGAGTCGCTTTACAACACGCATAGTACAAAATTAATCAAACTGTTAATAAGAAGCGCTTTTGGTTGAAAAATTCTCAAAACATTAGACTTTGTTTAGCCAATAAATATAACATTAATAATTACTTTTGTTGACGTTAAAAAACAACACACTTTTACACTTAAGAACATATCATTTAATGAAAACAGACGCATTTGCTTTACGCCACTTAGGTCCTCGTGATAGCGACCTTTCACATATGTTTCAAACCATTGGAGTTGAAAATTTAGACCAATTGATTTACGAAACAGTGCCTGATAATATCCGACTTAAAAAAGAGTTAGATTTAGAAGCTCCTATGACTGAATATGAGTATTTAACACACATTCAAGATTTAGGAAATAAAAACAAATTATTCAAATCCTACATTGGATTGGGTTACCACCCTACTATAGTACCGGCCGTAATCCAACGCAATATTTTTGAAAACCCAGGTTGGTATACTGCTTACACACCTTACCAAGCAGAAATTGCACAAGGACGTTTGGAAGCGATTTTAAATTTCCAAACTACTGTTATAGAATTAACAGGTATGGAAATTGCCAATGCCTCTTTATTGGATGAAGGTACGGCAGCCGCAGAAGCTATGGCCTTATTATTTGACGTTCGTAGCCGTGACCAAAAGAAAAACAATACCCACAAGTTCTTCGTTTCCGAAGAAATAGTACCACAAACTCTTTCCGTATTACAAACTCGTTCTACACCAAAAGGAATTGAATTAGTGATTGGAAATCATGAAACATTTGATTTCTCTTCTGAGTATTTCGGAGCCCTTTTACAATACCCTGGAAAGGCTGGACAGGTACACGATTATTCCGAATTTATAGCAAGTGCACATGCCAACGAAATTAAAGTAGCCGTTGCAGCTGATTTTTTATCATTAGCCAAATTAACGCCTCCAGGCGAATTTGGAGCCGATATCGTAGTGGGAACTACCCAACGATTTGGAATTCCAATGGGATATGGCGGACCTCATGCTGCTTATTTTGCTACCAAAGAAGAATTCAAACGTTCCATGCCTGGAAGAATCATCGGTGTTACCATTGATGCAAATGGCAATAGAGCTTTGAGAATGGCTTTAGGAACACGTGAGCAACATATCAAACGTGAAAAAGCAACCTCTAACATTTGTACGGCTCAAGTACTATTAGCCGTAATGGCTGGAATGTATGCCGTATACCATGGCCCAAAAGGATTGAAATACATTGCCAATAAAGTACATGCTTCGGCAGTAACCTTGGCGGATGCCCTAAATAAATTAGGTGTGTATAACACCAACTCTTCTTTCTTTGATACGCTTTGCGTAAAAGCAGATTCTGCCAAAGTGAGAGCTCTGGCAGAACAACAAGGAGTAAACTTCTTTTATGTAGACGACACAACGATTACCATTTCGGTTAATGAAACTACTTCTATAGCTGATTTGAATCAAATTGTGGCTGTATTTGCAGCAGCTACTGGAAAAGAAAGCACCCCAATTACAGCCTTGAATTTCCAAAACAATTTCCCAGCCGCCTTAGAAAGAACCTCAACGTTCTTGACTCATGATGTGTTCAACAAACACCATTCTGAAAGTCAGTTGATGCGTTATATCAAAAAATTAGAGCGCAAAGATTTATCACTAAACCACTCCATGATTTCATTGGGGTCTTGTACGATGAAATTGAATGCCGCTGCTGAAATGTTGCCTTTATCTATGGCCAATTGGAACAGCATTCACCCTTTCGCTCCCTTAGATCAAACCGAAGGATACCAAATCATGCTCAAAAAATTAGAGCATCAATTGAATATCGTAACTGGATTTGCAGGCACTACGTTGCAACCCAATTCTGGTGCACAAGGAGAATATGCTGGTTTGATGGCTATTCGTGCCTATCATTTATCGCGCGGTGATCACCACAGAAATGTGTGTTTGATTCCGGCTTCTGCTCACGGAACTAATCCCGCTTCTGCTGCCATGGCAGGAATGGATATTATTGTGACCAAAACAATGGACAACGGTAATATAGACGTAGAAGATTTAAGAGCTAAAGCTATTGAGCATGCCGCTAACTTATCGTGTTTGATGGTAACTTATCCTTCTACTCATGGTGTATTTGAAAGCGCTATTTGTGAAATCACCCAATTGATTCACGACAATGGTGGATTGGTATATATGGATGGAGCCAATATGAATGCGCAAGTTGGATTAACCAATCCCGCAACTATTGGTGCCGACGTATGTCACTTAAATTTACATAAAACATTTGCCATTCCTCATGGAGGTGGTGGACCAGGTGTTGGACCAATATGCGTGAACGAAAAATTAGTTCCATTTTTACCTACAAACCCAGTGATTCCTGTTGGTGGTAACCAAGCCATTTCGGCTATATCATCCGCACCTTATGGCTCTGCCTTGGTATGTTTAATCTCCTATGGTTACATCACTATGTTGGGTGCTGAGGGATTGAAAAATGCTACTCAATATGCTATTTTGAATGCCAACTATATGAAAGCGCGCTTGGAAGCACATTATCCAGTATTGTATTCAGGAGAAATGGGCCGTGCCGCACACGAGATGATATTAGATTGTAGAGCCTTTAAAGAAAAAGGTGTTGAAGTAACAGATATTGCCAAACGTTTGATGGACTATGGATTCCATGCTCCAACGGTTTCTTTCCCAGTTGCTGGTACTTTAATGATTGAACCTACAGAAAGTGAAGACGTAGCTGAATTGGATCGTTTTTGTGATGCTTTAATATCCATTCGTAAAGAAATTGAAAGCGCATCCAAAGAGGAAACCAACAATGTGTTGCACAATGCCCCACATACATTGGCTATGCTTACTGCAGAACAATGGGATTTCCCATATACTAGAACACAAGCTGCTTATCCGTTAGATTATATTTCGGATAACAAATTTTGGCCAAGTGTACGTCGCGTTGACGATGCATATGGCGATCGAAATTTAGTATGCAGTTGTGCACCTATAGAAGCTTATATGTAAACCTTTGTGTTCTACAAATACCACTAAGCGGTTTCTTCGGAAGCCGCTTTTTTATTGGTATACAATCAACTCGTTATACTACACCTGTATATAAGAGACGTACGGGATTATAACCTTTGTGATTTCCATAATTTTTATCCCCTAAAACCGTACGGCTTTTGACATAAAGTAATTGTGCAACTACCAGGATTCGGGTTCCTGCGGGAAATAAAGCTGTTTGCCATGCCATATCTGTAGTATGAACACGTGACCAATCAAACTTAAATAATTGGGGTACCGCAGTTCCATTTCCATCGGGAAACCAACCTAACACCTCAAAAACCAACTCACAACCATACGCTTCACTAGGCAACCCGCTACGATCATAAGGCAGAATTGATGTCGGTTCTAAGGTCACACAACCCGTATCGGTAATAGAAATAGGCAATGCTTGAGTAAGTATTTTACCAAGTGGACTCCCCGTATGAAACTCAAAGCCTATCAACGAACTCAAATTGGCCGTAAACCAAGTATAGGCTTGCTCCACGCCTTGAGGAACATGAAATGCTTTATGAAGTGCACCTGTTAACCGTTGGCTCACAAACGCATCCGTCCCTTGAGCTAACATCGGTCTAAGTGCCATACGCACATCCCTTGATTGAGACACTGCCAACCCAAAGTCGGCGCTACTGGCTTTAGTGGCTTTACTTTGTTTGGGTCGTTTGGGTCGAGGTTGCACTACGGACATTCCATTTACTTGACGAATATAGGTAGACCCTATAATTCCTTTTAATTGTTGTTTTGCAGTTAATCGTGCCATATTAGTCTTTTATGTGGGCTTGCACCCTATTAATACTAAGAATAAACACACAACTAACGATAATCTTTGTTTTTTATTGTGCTAAACCCTAACTAATCTCCTATTTGTTAGCGATTTACACGCGAGATGTGTGCGATGTGTGTCCGATAAAATGCGAATTATATCGGACACACATCGCACACACGTCGCACACACGTCGCACACACTATAACTATAAAACAGCTTTTATGTACTCCAAAAAGGGAATAACATCCTTTTATCGGATGGAAGTTGACCACCTGATATATATCATTTATGACGTCAAATAATGCTGTACCTTTGCGGTGATAAATTAAAATACCATGACCGATATACAAACTCAGGAAGACTTATACCTCATCGTTTCTGAATTTTACAAAAAGCTTTTTGCTGATGAGCGCATTGCCTATCTATTCACTAAAGTAGTAGCTGTTGACCAAAAATTAGAAGAACATCTCCAAGTATTGGTTACGTTTTGGTCACAATCGTTATTAGGTACGGGAGGTTATTTTAACAACCTTACTCAGGTCCATTTGAATGTAGACACTTTATCTCCACTTACGAAGGAACATTTCACCATTTGGCTCACCCATTTGGAAGCCGCTATAGATGAAAATTTTGCTGGATTAAATTGTGAGCGCATGAAAAATATGTCCCATAATTTGTCGTCTATTATGCAAATAAAAATCAAACAGAAGAACGGATAATATTTTCGGAATTCGGAAAAGTAGGGAGCTATTGTTAGCAAATTCACAATTCGACCCTTTAAATCTTGGCTTTTGGAGAGAGCTAAAGATATTATTACTAATTTAGTTTAAAAATGCAGTATTATGCCAATAAAAATTACCGGATCGGGTTGTTACATTCCCACAGAAGTAGTTAGCAATTATGACTTTGCGGAACACACTTTCTTAAATGATGATGGAACCCCTTTTCCGTTACCCAATAAGGTTATCACTGAAAAATTCTATGATATTACAGGCATACAAGAACGTCGCTATGTGAGTGATGATTTATTGACTTCTGACATTGCCACTATAGCTGCTAAAAACGCTATAGAGGATGCCAATTTGGACCCTGAGACTCTCGACTACATTATCTTCGCTCATAATTTTGGTAACGTCAAAAAAGGCGCTATACAAACCGATTTACTTCCAAGTTTAGCGACTAGAGTTAAACACAACTTGAGAATTAAGAATCCTAAATGTGTGGCTTATGATATGTTATTTGGTTGTCCGGGATGGGTTGAAGGCATGATTCAAGCCCAAGCCTATATCAAAGCGGGGATGGCCAAAAAATGTTTGATTATTGGCGCTGAGACCTTATCTCGAGTGGTGGACTTACACGATAGAGACAGCATGATTTATTCTGATGGTGCGGGTGCCACGATATTAGAGGCCACCGATGAAGAGGGTGGTTTTTTAGCTCATGAAACGGCTACCTTTGCTTATGACGAAGCCCATTATTTATTTTTTGGCAACTCATTTAACACGAGTCATGATCCCAATGTGAGGTACATCAAAATGCATGGAAGAAAGATTTATGAATTTGCTTTGAATCAGGTTCCCAAAGCCATGGCAGAATGCTTGGATAAAAGTGGATTGAAAATTCAAGATGTCAAAAAGATATTGATACACCAAGCGAATGAAAAAATGGACGAAGCCATTATACAACGCTTTTATAAAATCTATAATGAGACACCTCCCGCTGGCATTATGCCCATGAGTATTCACAAACTGGGGAATTCGAGTGTGGCAACGGTACCTACGTTATACGATTCACTAGTCAAAGGAGAAATTGAAAACCAAAGCATTAAAAAAGGAGACGTCATCATGTTTGCTTCAGTAGGAGCTGGTATGAATGTAAATGCGATAGTATACAAAATGTAATAAAGTTTGTAACTTAGCCCCTTTAAAATACTATTCTATATATTACATGTACGAGAAGACCTTTCCCAATAAGCGATTTGCCCATACGTTAGCCTTTTTACAAAAACACATTAGCACCCAAGAAACTATAATGGATTTAGGTGTGCCCAATCCTTTTTCTAAGATTATGGAAGAGAATGGGTTTAAGGTTTTAAATACTACAGGAGAAGATTTAGACACCAACCAGCAGGCATTAGATATCCAAAAGTATACTGTTTTTACAGCTTTTGAAATTTTCGAGCATTTGCTTAATCCTTATACCGTATTGGAACATGTACAATGTGACAAACTAGTCCTATCTATTCCATTGCGGTTGTGGTTTTCTCCGGCATATCGTAGTAAAACCGATCCATGGGACCGTCATTATCATGAATTTGAAGATTGGCAATTGGATTGGCTATTAGAAAAAACCGGTTGGAAGATTATCGACCGTCAAAAATTTACGCATCCCGTTAAGAAATTTGGGTTCCGACCTTTACTTCGTTATTTCACACCCCGATACTATATAGTATATGCAGAAAAAATAAAATAACAAATCCTAACTATCATCCTTCGGGATGATTTTTTTTGCACATCAATTGGAAAGACATAATTTCAATAAATAGATTAACTGTATCATTTTATAGATTAAATACTCATTATGATAGACGAACGGTAAAAATAGTATTTGCTACTCTTTTTGTAAGTCTTTTTATAATAAATACCTACATTTTTAGAAAAATGATGCATTTCATCGATTTTATTTGGCTTTTAATCGATGATTTACGTATGTTTGTCGAAGAAATTTAAACAAAACCCTAAATCTAAAATTATGAAAAAATTATTTACCCTTTCGATGTCATTAGCATTAACTTGCTCGTTTGCTCAAAAAATGTTTATTGTAAAATCAGATGAAAAATTTGGTATCATAAACGAATCTGGAATTGAAATTGTAGCACCTAAATACACTTCAATTGAAGAGTTTGATAAAATGCATGTGAACTGGGCCAAAATTGAAGTAAACAGTCTGTTCGGATTTGTAGACAAAAATGGTAAAATTGTTGTTGAACCAAAATATCAAACTGTTGAAAATTTTGATGCATATAACTCAGGATGGGCATTAGTTGTGAAAGATGGCAAATATGGTTTCATGAATGAATCAGGTAAGGAAGTTGTTCCTCCTGTATATGATAAAATTGGAGCTTTTGGCGAATATGCTAAAGAGTGGGCATTAGTAGAAAGCCAAGGATTAAAAGGATTTATTGACAAAGACGGTAACATTGTAGTGCCAGTTAAATATGTTGAAGTATCAAAATTCGACAACGTTAGAAAAAATTGGGCTTTAGTAAAAGACCGTAAAGAGAAACTTGGATTTATTGACAAAACTGGTAAAGAAGTGATCCCAGTAATGTATGACAACATTGAAGCATTCACTAAAAAAAGAACAACAGAATTAGCAAATGTTGATTAGTTTAATTTTATAATTAGTATCAAAAAGGGTTTCTTCACAGAAATCCTTTTTTTTTGCGTTCAAATAATTAATTTTACGGTCTCAAGCTATAGCTCCTATGAATTATTATGTTGTCATTCCAACCTACAATGAGGAACAGTTTATCGAACTTACATTAAGGTCATTGGTACATCAAACGGTATTACCCAAAAAAATAGTGGTAGTTAATGATAATTCAACCGATCAAACGGAGGCTATAGTATCTCGATTCTGTTTGGACTATTCATTTATTGAATTGGTCAACACCACTTCGAGTGCACTACATTTACCGGGAAGCAAAGTAATTCAAGCCTTTCAAAGAGGCTATGAAACCCTTGATAGTGAGTACGATATTATGGTAAAAGCAGATGCCGACTTGATATTTCCTCCCAATTATTTTGAAACCATACTGTCCCATTTTGAATCTGACCCTTTAGTGGGGATGGCTGGTGGTTTTGCTTATATAGAGAAAAACCAAGAATGGATATTGGAAAACTTAACCGACAAAGATCATATTCGGGGTGCATTTAAAGCCTATCGCAAAGAGACTTTTTTACAGATTGGTGGCTTGAAGCCGGCTATGGGATGGGATACGGTAGATGAATTACTATGTAAATTTTACCAGTGGAAAATTGTTACCGATGCAAGCTTGAAGGTCAAACATTTAAAACCTACGGGTGCCAATTACAATGTTTTGAGTCGGTACAAGCAAGGGGAAGCTTTTTATTGCCTAGGCTATGGTTTTATTATAACGACCATAGCTTCATTGAAGTTAGCGGTACGCAAAGGCAAACCCCTTTTGTTTTTGGATTATCTCAAAGGATTTTGGAAAGCGAAAAGAGCCCATACTCCTTTATTAGTCACCGCAGAACAAGCCCGATTTATTAGAGCTTATCGTTGGCAAAAAATGAGAGCAAAATTAGTTTAGGGAACTCTACCCTATTCGAATAGGATTCACTCCCTTTTTAGATTGCGAATCCTTTTTACAATATGTTACAAATTGACCAATAATATACTTATTTTTGTCCCAATGTAAAGCCCATGATGTTAGTCCGCTATTTATCTCAAATTGGAAAATACTTCTTGATGTTAAAAGAAGTATTCAACAAACCTACCAAATGGTCGATGATGCGCCAATTGATTTTCAAGGAAGTTGATGATTTAATCATTGATTCTTTGGGTATTGTATGCTTCATTTCTTTCTTTGTGGGAGGTGTTGTATCGATACAAACTGCGTTGAATTTAACCAACCCTTGGATTCCAAAATACCTAATTGGGTTTGCTACTCGGCAATCGGTGATTTTAGAATTTGCGCCCACTTTTATTTCCATTATCATGGCTGGAAAAATGGGTTCATTTATTACATCTAGCATTGGTACCATGCGTGTTACCGAACAAATTGACGCCCTTGAAGTTATGGGAGTAAATTCCTTAAACTATTTGGTCTTCCCTAAGATAACCGCATTATTATTGTATCCCTTTGTCATTGGAATCAGTATGTTTTTGGGGGTATTTGGGGGATGGATTGCTTCAGTCTATGGTGGATTTGCATCCAGTCACGATTTTATTGAAGGGTTACAGAAAGAATTCATTCCGTTTCATATCACCTATGCCTTTATCAAGACAGGAGTTTTTGCCTTTATATTAGCTACCATTCCTTCATTCCACGGGTATTATATGAAAGGTGGCGCCTTAGAAGTGGGTAAAGCCAGTACGGTTTCCTTTGTATGGACTTCGGTTACGATTATTTTATCCAATTATATATTAACCCAATTGCTTTTAACCTAATGATAGAAATTAAAAACATCGAGAAATCATTTGGCGATAGTAAAGTTTTAAAAGGCATATCTACTGTTTTTGAAACGGGTAAAACCAATTTAATTATTGGGCAAAGTGGGTCGGGCAAGACTGTTTTGCTAAAAAGCTTACTGGGAATCCATACTCCAGAATTTGGAACCATTTCTTTTGATGGACGGATTTATTCTGATTTAACTGCCGATGAAAAAAGAACCTTACGTACCGAGATTGGCATGGTATTTCAAGGCAGTGCTTTATTTGACAGTATGACCGTAGAGGAAAACGTTGGATTTCCATTAAAGATGTTTACCAATAAAACCCCTGCAGAAATCAAGGAGCGGGTAGACTTTGTAATAGACCGGGTAGACTTAAAGGATGCCCACCTTAAAAAACCATCGGAATTATCGGGAGGTATGCAAAAGCGTGTTGCTATTGCACGTGCCATAGTAAACAATCCGAAATACCTTTTTTGTGACGAACCCAATTCGGGTTTAGACCCTAAAACAGCCATTATCATTGATAATCTAATTCATGAGATTACCGTAGAGTATAATATCACCACGGTTGTCAACACCCATGACATGAATTCGGTGATGGAAATTGGAGATAAGATTATATTCTTAAAGCAAGGTATTTTAGCTTGGGAGGGTACTAAAAAAGATATATTTAAAACCGATAATGAGGCGATAACTGATTTTGTTTACTCTTCGAATTTATTCAAAAAAATACGCAAAGCCCAAAACAAGGAAGACCATTAATCTTTAGCCTTTGCTTACGAATATCCACCCCACTTTAGATTCTTGAGAATTGAGTAGTATATAGTAATAATAAGTCGAATCAGGCAGTTGGGTTCCTTGACTATTTTGACCGTGCCACTCATTGAGATACCCTTCTTTTTCGTATACTTTTTCACCCCAGCGGTTGTAAATTTCAAGTTTAGAAACCCCTAGTCCCGACAATTCAAAACTATCATTGGCTCCATCGTCATTGGGCGTAATCACATTGGGAATATCACAAAAAGTATAGGTAACCTCAACCCCATTGGTATTTTGGCAACCAGCTGTATTGGTATAAAGAACTGTATAAGTTCCTAGTGGAAACTGAGTAATATCTATTGGATTAACCGAGTTAGAATAACCTGACGGGCCTGTCCAACTATAAGAACCCGTTGTAGGGTCAAAAGAATCAGCAAGAGGAATGGCAGTGACTATATAGTGATGGTTGTCACATTGCCCTGATACAGCAAACTGAGGCTTGGGATTAACTAGAACCGAAACCGAAGCAGGTTCAGACACACAACCAGCTTTAGTAAGTTGTACGGTATACACTCCATTATTGGCAGGTGATGCATTCGCAAGAATTGGATTTTGTTGTGTTGAGGCATATCCATTTGGGCCCGTCCAAGTAAATGAACCCACCGTAGGTGAATTGGCATAGAGGGTTACATTTTCACCTTCACACAATAGAGGGTCAACTGAAGCTGTAGGTGATACTGGAATGTCTTTAAGAGTAATAGTAACCAAAGCATCGTCTTTTACATTACAGCCACCTGTTGCCATTACCGTATATTGAAATTGAAAGACTGTTGTGGTAGTGACAGCTGTAGCGTTCCAATTGGAATTTGTGATTGAGGTATTGTTGCTTGATACTTGCCAAGTACCATTGGTATCATAACTCCCTGTAAGTAATGAAAAAAGGTTGATAGTTCCTTGATCGCCACAATAAGACACGGCATTATCGCCACCGGCATGCGGAGCAAAATCGGCCGCATTTAGCGTATAGGTATGCGTTGTATTCATACACGAAGTGGGATTAGCAGCATAAATAACTTGAACGGTATACGTCCCACTTTGGGTTACTGGATTATAATTTGGCAGCGTTAGTATGTTCGTAGTACTTAATATGATTGTTGGGTTGGTATTTCGCCACCATTTATAAGTAAGAAAACCATAATTAGGCACCGAAAAAGTAACGGGTTGATTGGGGCAAACCTGAGATGCTGTAATGGCAATTGGGTTTTGCACATTTATTTCATACGCACTATTGACAATATTGCCACAAAAATCAATTACTTGGAAGGTGTAAATTGCTGGAGCCAAACTAGTAAACAAATTAGAGGTACCGTTATCAATCAAAAAAGGTTGACCATTTTTGGTAGTAATTTTATAGGTTAATGTACCAAATCCAATAGCGCTTACAATAACATCAAAAGTTGTATTACAGGAAACACTATTTACATTGGTAATTTGGGGAAGCCCATTAGTTTGGAATTCGTTGATTACTTTGAAACAATACCCTACAGTATTACTCCCAGGAAGGTATATCGGTTGCAATTTTACAATTCTAAATTGCCCAGAGTAAGCCAAATTTAAATTTAGAGTATTATTAGTGATTGATACAGCATTATTTGGATTGGGTAGGTTTGTTCCTTGAAGAATACCTGTTGCAGGATGCCCCCAATCATTGGCGATGGCATTAAATTTTTGCAACCAAAAGGTACTAGTCGTTGCATTAGAGCTGCTATGGTGAAGATCCAAATTAAAGGAACCGCAATTTTGAATCACATTTACGTTTGTAGTTTCTTGTTGGGGCCCAATAACCACAGGAAGTATCGACACCGTATCACAGGAATTCGTTACCGAAAACGAATAATTACCAACTGGAAGTCCGGCCAAAGTCAACACATTCGACACTACTTGATCTGTCATGATTTGTGGTAGCGAAGTGGTATAAGAAGTTGGTGCGGCCGTTAAAATAATAGTACTCAATTCCCCTTGCACTTTTAGTGTATTGGTATTGTTCCCACTACAATCAGGGTTTACACTATAGCTTGGTCCGGTAGCGGCTGGTGTAATCGTCCCAATTAAAACAGATGGGTTGCCACATAAATCCAATACATTAAATGTATAAGTACCAGCAGGCAACTGTTGCAATATGGCAATATTACTTGAATTAATAGTCGCGCTAAAATCATAGGGCAAAGTGCCCGTATAGGCAGGAGGTGCATTCACCAATACTATATGGGACACAAAGTAAAAAGCTAAAGACCCACCACTACATGTCAATTGAAAAGCAAAATCAAAAGGTTGGTTGGCTGATTCTGCCTGAATAATTACGGTTAGGATTTGGGTTTGCCCACATAAATTTGTGGCTTGAAACGTATAAGTTCCCACTCCAAGTGGTTGGGTTGTAAAAGCATTATTCAAGATTTGACTTGTAAAATCCTGAGGCAAAGCATTGGGGTATGATGCAGGAGCTGTAAGCATTACTAATCCAGATACAGGTTCAAATTTTATTTTTTTAGTTGTACAGTTTACCGGTATTTGATTGGAGGAAATTGAATTGTTACTTAAATTATTGACTGTTCCATTTAGGGTATAAACAGCACCACAGCCATCCGTAATCACAAACGAATAGGTATAGGGTTGGGGTGTATACAAGGTTGATGTAAAAGTAAAAGTAGTACCATTAGTAATGGTATTGGTCGTTACAATTGGGCTTCCAGATGGAGGATTGATCATGGTCACTATTTGCAACGGATATTTGATTATTCCTATTGGAGCAGAAGCAATCGTAGAAAAATTGAAACCAAGATTAACGGTATTACAACCCGACAAACTTGCTGGATTTAAAGTAAATGCAAGAGCTGGATTTTTGGCTGTGAGCGTATAAGTCTGCACTATCCCTTCTCCACAAATATCGATAACCCTAATAGTATATTGACCTGCTGGTAAATTAGAAAACACATTGGATGCTTGTGGTTCTCGTATCACAGGACCATTGGTAATGGCATAAGTATACGCAGTTCCTGTAAGAGGCTGAATAGTAATAACACCATCATTCCCACAAACCACTTCGGTACCGGAGACTTGGTAAGTTAGTATAACCCGTTGGTCTATAATCGTAACTTGTTGTTGTTGCGTTCCCGATTGGGGACCCAGCGATTGGGTTGCAATTACCAAATAATCACCAGAAGTCAATCCGCTATAAGATACGTCTGTGACCGCTGCCAGTGGTGTTATAGTATTGGGTAATTTATAAATGGCATAGAGCATGGAAGTTCCTGCAGTAGTATTTGACACTGTGAAACTCAAAGTACCGTTTGCCGTACACGTTTCCTGGGTGGAACTTACCACCAAAGTAAAATCATTTAGTTGGCTAAAGGCCCATTGCGAGGCCAAAACCATTACTAAAATCATCACATACTTTATTCGAAACGGATTCTCCATATATTTTAAGTTGAAATCCTAACTTGGGATTTAATACAACTTGGGATTTTCTATTCTACTAAAAAGAGGAGATAGCACCCCTTTGGATTATAAATTATTAGCCAAAGCCGTAATGCGTTTGATATCTTGTTCTTTACTTTTTGGATAAATCATCAACACATCTTCACGGTCCACTATGATAAAATCATCCAGTCCATCAACGATGATGAGTTTTTTTCCATCGGCACGAATGATATTATTGGATGCATTTTCTAGTATAACCGTAGCATTAACCACCGCATTATTTTGGCCATCTTTATCTAATTTCTCATGGAGTTGCCCCCATGTACCTAGATCATTCCAATCAAAAGTAGCCGGAAGTACATATACATTTTGGGCTTTTTCCATGACTGCATAATCGATGGAAATATTCTCGGCATTGGCATAATTTTCTTGAATAAAATCGGCTTCTTTTGGGGTATTGTAAACTTCCATTCCTTGTTGGAATAATGCTTTCATTTGGGGTTGGAATGTATCAAAAGCTTCAATAATAGCTTGAGTACTCCAAATAAATATACCACCATTCCACAAGAAATTACCTGCATCTAGAAAGGCCTTAGCCGTTTCATAATTGGGTTTTTCCCGGAATTGGTTTACGCGTTTTATAGGATTAGAGTCGGACTTATCATATTCGATATACCCAAAGCCAGTATTGGGAAAGGTAGGTTTTATACCCAATGTCATTAGAGCATTTTCTTTTTGGCAAAACTCAAAACAGTTTTGCAAATTTTGTGCAAATGCAGTTTCATCTTCTATCCAATGGTCGCTTGGAGCTACCACCATAACCGCATTGGGATTCATTTTTTGAATTTTCAAGGAAGCGTATAAAATACAAGGAGCGGTATTGCGCATTGCAGGTTCTAGTAACACTTGTTCTTGTTTAACCATTGGTAATTGTTCCAACACCAAACCGTTATAGCGTTCGTTAGTTAAAATCAGTATGTTTTCAACGGGGATTAGTTTGGAGAGTCTGCTGAATGTTTTTTGGATTAGCGTATCTCCTGATCCTAACATATCGTGAAATTGTTTTGGGAAATCTGTTGTACTTACAGGCCAAAAACGGGAACCTACTCCACCGGCCATTAAAATGGCATAATAATTTTTATTCATTTTGATAGAAATAACTAAGTTGCTAAGATACTAAGTAGCCGTGTGATTTTTACTATGAACCCGGTAAAATTTCTACCTCAGCATTGGCATTAAAAAGAAATAGCCTTCCTGTTTTCACTTCAAGGCATTCGTATCGTTTTACGCGAAGTCCTTTCTTTTGGAAAATACGCCCGTTTTTGATGCGGAAAAAACTACCGCTAGGCACTTCATGTATGAAATGAACATCGGGTTTGCGTTCGTCAAATTGTTTGAGTGCAAATGCCAATCGAGCATCGGTATCACTACTGGCTGTGGGATTTCTAAAATGATTGGCTACCAAAGGCAATACTGAATGTGGAAAAACCTCTGGATGTATAAAGGGAATCATTAATAGTTGAAAGGTATGTTTCCATTCCTCTCCGTGAGGTTTGATGAGTCGCCCATATTTTTCATAGGCCACTAAATGGGCGATTTCGTGCACTAAGGTAATTAGGAAACGGTATTTATTGAGGTTGGCATTCACGGTAATTTCGTGCTTACCTCCTAGCGCTCTTCGGTAATCGCCATGACGCGTTTGCCGTTCATTGACGATTTTAAGATGCACGTTGTTACTTTTGATAAGCTCAAAGCAACTTTGGACTGCATGTTCGGGTAAATACTTTTGTAAAACCTCACTCATAACTCATAACTTATAATTCATACCTCCTTAGGGAGTGGAAGACGAAACTTGAATGACTTTTCCGTTGTGGTATTTGTTGCCCGTTAGGGCAAAGTGAGCAATATACTCCGCCATTTCTGCTGGGGATGTTGGGGCGTTATATCCAGGGAAAGCTTCTTGCAGCATTTCGGTATTAACCGCACCAAGAGCTAGCACATTGAAGGCAATTCCTTGCTCTTTGTATTCTTCCGCTAGTAGTTCAGACAACGTAATAACGGCACCTTTACTGGAGCTATAAGCGGCGAGTCCGGCAAACTTCATGCTCCCTTGAATTCCTCCCATAGAACTAATGGTTACCACATGACTTCCTTGTGATAGAAAAGGCAAAACGGTTTGAGTTAGGCGTGCCACTGCAAACACGTTAACCTGATAGACCTTTTCGAAATCTGTTGGGGTGAGTTGGGCAAACGGTTTAGTAACCAAGCTACCCGCATTGTGGATTAGGACATCAATTTTTGTTCCAAGGGCATTGAGCACTTTTTCGATTTCCAGATAATCATCTGCTTTGGATAAATCCACCGATAGGCAAGTGATATTAGCATTCCCAAGCAAACCTTGCGGTATTTTTCGAGATAGTGCAATGACATGGTGTCCTGCATGAGCCAATTGTAACGCGAGTTCGTAACCAATTCCTCTAGATGTTCCTGTTATTATGATGTTTTTCATAGCCATTGTAGTCTGTTTTCAAATGTAATAATTAGTATTGAATTGGAGGATTATGAATTAAAAAAAGGTACCGAGTCAATATAATTACACTTTACACTAAAAGTCAGTTAGATATTCATGTCAAATTGGTTATCCGATTTTAAAAAATAACTTGTGTATATTTGAACTTCAACAATTGGAATATGGATCCATTGTATCATTAGCCCATAGAGAAACTTAAAATCAATGAACAGACCTTATACCTTAACAGGAGGTGCACGAATAGGAATAGCTAATGCCAGTTTTCCTTTTGCCTCCTTGTATGTTGATCATACGGTATTGAAAATTAATGCTACAATAATTGGCAATTTAGTCTTTCAGCCTAAAGATATCATTTCGATACAACCCTATAAATCCTTTTCAATACTAGGTAGGGGGATTAAAATAACACATCGTGTAGCAAATTATAGTTCCGAGGTAATTTTTTGGACCTTAAAAAATCCAAATACGGTACTTAATGAGATTGAAAAAACTGGTTTTTTGAGCAACACCTCTAGTGAAATAAGCGCCCAAGATTTAGAAATTTTAAAACAGCAACAGGAAGGTGGATTTCCGATAAAAAAATCGGCTGTTATTTTTTATATAGCAGCTTGGAATATCCTTTTTCTTTTTGACATTATTCCCTCTTTCTTTTATGGAAAAACAGAGAGCCCAATTCAAGGAACAGGAATACCTGCAGCATTGGGATTGGTATTTTTCAGTTCCGTTTTGGTTCTTTTTTCTAAATCCTTTCAAAAAATAATATTGAAAGAGAACTGTTCGTTAACATCCATCAAAAAATTTGTGTATTTCTTGGCTTTTATAAGCGGCATTTTATTTATCGCTTTTAGCCTTGGGAATTTGAATTTCTAATTAAAGCATGCTTTCTATGTATAGGACTTAAATGAGAACATCTAATTGTTTCCCTGACTTAATCCCAACAAAAAACCCTTTCAAAAGAAAGGGTTTTCTAAGCAATTAATTCGTAATCATTATACTGTTAGTCCTCTTGAAATCACGATACGTTGGATTTCAGAAGTTCCTTCATAAATCTGAGTAATTTTAGAATCGCGCATCATACGTTCTACGTGGTATTCGGCAACATAGCCATTACCACCGTGAATTTGTACGGCTTCATTGGCTACTTCTAGTGCAATTTCTGAGGCATATAATTTGGCCATAGCCCCTGAGTGTGCGATATCTTTACCTTCGTCTTTTTCGCAAGCCGCTTTCATGACTAATAATTTGGCTGCCGTTACTTTTACGTACATATCTGCCAATTTAAATGCAATGGCTTGGTGTTGGAAAATTTCTTTTCCGAAAGCTTTGCGTTCGTGTGAATATTTAAGCGCTATTTCATAGGCACCTGTTGCTATTCCTAATGCTTGAGAAGCAATCCCAATTCTACCACCATTCAATACATTCATGGCGAAAGCAAATCCAAAACCATCTTCTCCGATTCTGTTTTCTTTAGGTACTTTCACATCGGTAAACATTAAAGAATGCGTATCGCTTCCGCGGATTCCCATTTTCTTTTCTTTTGGACCCACTTCAAATCCGGCCCAACCTCTTTCTACAATAAAGGCATTGATTCCTTTGTGTTTCTTTTCCACATCGGTTTGTGCAATTACCAAATAGGTGGATGCCGTTGAACCATTGGTTATCCAGTTTTTAGTTCCGTTTAACACATAGTGGTCACCCATATCTACTGCTGTAGTTTTTTGAGATGTTGCATCACTTCCTGCTTCAGGCTCAGACAAACAGAAAGCACCAATCACTTCCCCTTTGGCTAAAGGCACTAAATATTTCATTTTTTGTTCTTCATTACAATAACGCTCCATACCCGCACACACCAAAGAGTTGTTTACTGACATGATAACAGCTGCAGAAGCATCTACTTTTGCAATTTCAGTCATTGCTATTACATAAGAAACACTATCTAAACCAGCACCTCCATATTTTGGATCCACCATCATTCCTAGGAACCCTAGTTCACCCATCATTTTGACTTGCTCCGTTGGGAATTTGGAATGCTCGTCTCGTTCTATTACGCCTGGCAACAATTCAGCTTGAGCAAAATCTCTAGCAGCTTGTTGAATCATTAAATGTTCTTCGGTTAAATTAAAATCCATATTAGTAAAAGATAATGTTTTTGATTCTTTAATTTTGGTACGCAAAAATAGGACAATAAAGTCAAAATTTCAAACGTTTTCGTAATTTTAGCCCATGATCAAAAAAAGCTATTCCGTACTTGGTGTTATGTCGGGCACATCCCTTGACGGCATTGATTTAGCTCAGTTGCAATTTACCTTATCGGGGGCTACTTGGCGCTATGAAATTCAGCAATGTGAAACGGTTTCTTACGATTCATATTGGGTTGACCAATTGAAAAATGCTGTTACCTATTCGGAGGAAGCCTTGCAGAAGTTGAATCACGATTATACTCAGCTAATAGGAAATCACATCCTATCGTTTATACAGCAAAACCAAATCACAAATTTAGATGCTGTTTGCAGCCATGGACATACTATTTTGCACCAACCCCAAAATGGTGTAACATTGCAAATAGGCAATCGCTCTGAAATTGCCTCGATAGTTGGGCAAACTGTAGTATGTGATTTTAGAGTTCAGGATGTACAACTAGGTGGTCAAGGTGCGCCGTTGGTTCCGATTGGCGATCGTTTATTATTTGCTGAATATGATTATTGTTTGAACCTAGGTGGCTTTTCGAATGTATCCTTTGAGCAAAACGGCAAGAGACTAGCCTTTGATATATCGCCTGTCAATACGGTTTTGAATTACTATGCTAACCAATTGGAGATGAACTATGACGACAAAGGTCAACTAGCGCGTACTGGAACAATACATATCGAACTTCTATCTCAATTAAACGCCTTGGATTATTATCAAAAACCCTTCCCAAAATCACTTGGATTTGAATATGTAAAAACAGTGGTATTGCCTTTATTAGAATCGTATTCGATATGTCTTGAAGATAAATTGCATACGTTTACGGAGCATATTGCCGTTCAAACAGCTTTGGCTTTACCCAAGTCACAGGGTAAAATGTTAGTAACAGGAGGTGGTGCCTATAATGACTTTTTGATTGAACGGATGCAACACTATTTACCTCAACTTGAACTATACATTCCAGACGCCAAAACCTTAGAATATAAAGAAGCCTTGATTTTTGGTTTTTTAGGCGTTTTGCGATTGCGTGAAGAAACCAATGTATTGAGCAGTGTTACAGGTGCAAAACACGACCATTGTTCCGGAATAATTTATACTTAGAGTCCTTAATTTTTGTTTCCCATCACTTGGTGCAAATCCTTATATTTGCGCCACAAACTAAACACAAGCATGAAAGAATTACTTAAAAAATTTGAAGATAAACAACCCGAAATTGTATTTCATTGGAAAGATGCAGAAACTGAAGCAGAAGGATGGACCGTAATCAACTCCCTAAGAGGTGGTGCTGCTGGAGGGGGAACCCGTATGCGAAAAGGCTTAGATGTGAATGAGGTTTTATCTTTGGCTAAAACCATGGAGGTAAAGTTCTCGGTATCGGGACCCGCTATAGGTGGTGCGAAATCGGGCATTAATTTCGACCCGAATGACCCACGAAAAAAAGATGTATTACAACGCTGGTACAAAGCCGTTTCTCCCTTATTGAAAAGTTATTATGGTACAGGTGGTGATTTGAATGTTGACGAAATACACGAAGTAATTCCCTATACCGAAGAATGCGGTGTTTGGCACCCTCAAGAAGGTGTTTTTAACGGGCATTTCAAACCTACTGAAGCTGATAAAATCAATCGTATTGGTCAATTGCGCCAAGGTGTAATTAAAGTAATTGAAAACCCTAAATTTTCTCCAGATGTACTTCGAAAATACACTATTGCCGATATGATAACTGGCTATGGTGTGGCTGAAGCCGTTCGCCATTACTACGATATCTACGGAGGAACAGTAACTGGAAAGAAAGCGATTGTACAAGGATTTGGCAATGTTGGTTCGGCTGCCGCATTTTATTTGGCAGAAATGGGCGCTAAAATCGTAGGTATAATTGACCGTGATGGTGGAGTGATTAATGAAGAAGGGTTTACTTTTGACGAAATTAAACGCATGTTTTTGAATAAAGACGGTAATAAACTTGTGGCCCAAAACATGATACCTTTTTCCGAAATCAACGATAAAATATGGAAATTGGGAGCTGATATATTTGCTCCTTGTGCGGCTTCTCGTTTAGTAACTAAAGATCAAATTGACCATTTAATCCAAAATGGTTTAGAGGTAATTTCGTGTGGCGCTAATGTACCCTTTGCGGATGCTGCGATTTTCTTTGGACCAATTATGGAAGAAACCGACCACAAAGTAAGTTTGATTCCGGACTTCATATCCAATTGTGGTATGGCACGTGTATTTGCATATTTCATGGAAAAGAAAGTACAGATGACCGATGAAGCTATATTTTACGATATTTCAGAAACCATTAAAACTGGTTTGGAAAAAGCACATCGATTAAATTCAGACAAAAAGAACATCAGTGCCACTGCTTTTGAAATAGCCTTAAAACAATTGGTCTAATACATTTAGCTTTTAGTTCACACAATATTTTGTATTTTTAAGCGTTATATTAGTACAATACTGATGTTAAACCCTATATATGAGTACACCAGCTAGACTTACTTCGCATGCTGTTCGATTTGCTTTTAAAGGCATTTACAACTCTTCGCTATCGGATCGAAAGAAATCGTTAGCCTTAACGATATTGGTGTATTCGCTATTGTTGTTGTTATTGTTTCTTATTCGGTTTTGGCCTCCCCCACCCGATCAATTAAAAGCATTGCTTGGCGGCGGTGGCGGTGGCGGAGTAGAAATGAATTTTGGTGACAGTGATTATGGATTAGGCAATAATACGCAAAGTGACGTATTGAATGTAACCAACCAAGCAGAAACAGCTCCGGCTGCTCCTACACCCGAAGAAGATATTATTTCAGATGACAATAGTGAGGCTACTACTGTAGTTCCTAAAAAAGAGAATGCAAAGAAAGTACCTGTTGAAGTCAAAAAAGAAGTAAAACCTACTGTAGAAAAGCCCAAAGTTTCTAAAAATGCCAATGACGCTTTAGCTAGTATTTTAGGCAATAAAGGAGGTGATGGAGATGATGCTAAAGGAGGCAATAAAGGAAGTGCCAACGGCAATTTAAATTCTAAAGGATACTATGGAAATGGTTCAGGCACAGGAACAGGAGGCGGAAACGGTTCGGGTAATGGAAGCGGCACCGGCTCGGGAACTGGCTCAGGGAATGGAAGTGGCAATGGAGGTGGAAACGGAAGTGGTTCTGGATATAGCTTAGGAAACCGTAAGGCTTTGAGTAAGCCCAAACCTAATAATATTTGTGGTAATGAATATGGACGCGTAGCGGTTCAAGTAACCGTTGACCGAAATGGAAATACGATTAGCGTCATTACAGGAGTACAAGGCACAACAAATACCGATAAATGTTTGTCGGATCAAGCTAAAAAGGCCGCGATGGATACCAAATGGGAATCTGATAGTTCGGCACCTGAAAAGCAAGTAGGCAAAATCATTTATGTATTCAGTTTAAACTAAAAAAAGCATCCGAATTGGATGCTTTTTTGTTGGGAAAGAATAAGAACTACCAGTTCTCTGCTTTTTTCGTTTTATCCATAAAGGTTAACAGATTTTTATTCAATCCATTAAATAGGCTTTCGTAGGCTGCAGGCACATCGTTCATGTATTTTTTCAGATTGCCCTCTTTATCATAGTATTGTGAAAAATTGTTTAAATCCACTAATGTAGATGTGGCTTTTTTATCGAATAGACTTACTTCGGTCACATCAAATTTATAGCGTCCTTCTTTTATAGAAATTTCAATTGTATAATTAATGGCATTACACACGGTAGTTCCACCTGCTTTGCTACAAATGAAGTTATCTTGATTGCCTTGAAATGTTATTTTTTCGTTTTCAACAAAAGTTACTTCTTTGAATTTATTTTCTTTTGCCCAAGCTAAGGTATATTTATACAAATCTTTGGCTGAGCCTTGAAACGACCCCACTACGAAATCGGTCAAACCCTCTTTAGAGAACTTGAATTCGGTATCTTGTGCAAAGGCAGTTGAGGCCATTAAGACCATCAGTAGAACAATTTTTAATTTCATTATATTAAGGTATTATTTAGGACTTGTAGCAATAACAAATTTCAGTTTATTTTTTACCCCAATTTGCAGCACGTCTACTAAATCTTGGACTTGCATAGTGGCTGGAATTCGGATAATAACAGTTAAATCTTTTTCCGCATTCATTTTAGACATCAGTTTGGCTTCTAGTTGGTCAAACCCCACCTCTTCTTTATCTACAAAGAATCGCTTGTCTTCCGTTACCGAAAGGGTGATTAACTGCTTGTTGGTTTTCTCATTGGTCTTCGATTTTGGCAATGTCATTCGAATCACATTTGGATTAGCCAAGGTGGAGATAATTAGAAAAAACAACAACAAAAAGAACATAATGTCGCTCAACGAAGAGGTAGCGACTTCTGCATGAAATCGTCTATTTCGCTTTATTGCCATGGTGAGGTCGTTGAATTATATTGATAAATTCTAGTATTTGTTTTTGGATGGCTAAGGAAAAAGAATCAATTTGTCCATTGAATAAATGGTAAGCACTATAGGCTATAATACCTACGATAAGTCCGGCCCCACTACTAATCATTTTTTCATACAAACCACCCGAGATATTTCCGATACTAATATCTTCAGTTACAGAAATACTATAAAAGATTTTAATTACTCCCGAAATTGTACCAATAAAACCTAATGTGGGTGCGATCCCAGCAATTAAACCTAATTGACCTAATCGACGTTCCATATATCCAATTTCGATATTGGCAGCACGCTCCATATTGGATTCGATTTCATTCATATGTCTTCCAATGGTCAACACCCCTTCTTTAATAATAACCCCTTGAGAGGCTTTATTATGGTCTGTTGCCATGACGGCCATATCAATATTGGCATTATTTAAATGATTACGCACATCAACCATCAACCGCGTGTCAATTTTAGATGCTTTGTTGATGTAAATAGCCCGTTCAAAAATCACGTAAAGCGTATAGAACAATAAAATAGCAATAGGAATTAAAAAGATTCCGCCTTTCAGTATGAATTCTAACACAGAAACTTCATGAGTCAGGGCTGAATTTGCTTGAGCAGCAGGGATTGTTTGAGCTAGCGTGTCTACTTGTAACTGTAAAAATGTACTAATCATATTTATCTATTTTTTGGCTATTAATTCTGAAAATAATTTCAATTTTGCACTGTTGGATTACGCCACACAATATAAACGAAAAAAAGAATAAAAAAGTATAGCAAAAAGTTATTTTTTCTGAAAATTATGAACTACTCCCAAACCCTTGAATGGATGTTTACACAATTGCCAATGTATCAAACACAGGGTGCGACAGCGTATCGTAAAGACATTACCAACACGGTATTGTTGGCTGAACATTTAAACCATCCCGAAAAAGAGTTGAAATGCATACATGTTGCAGGAACCAATGGCAAGGGGTCTACTTCCCATTTATTAGCTTCTGTGTTACAAGAGGCTGGATATAAAGTAGGCTTATATACTTCACCTCATTTAAAAGATTTTAGAGAGCGCATAAAGATTAACGGCCAATGCATAACTGAAGAATATGTATGTGAGTTCATTGCCCGAAACAAGGCATTTTTTGAAGCCCAGCACATGAGTTTTTTTGAAATGAGTGTGGGATTAGCATTTGAATACTTTAAAAGAGAACAAACCGATTTCAACATTATAGAGGTTGGCATGGGAGGGCGATTGGACGCTACCAATATCATCACACCATTCCTTTCGATAATTACTAACATTGGTTTGGACCACACCCAATTTCTAGGGACTACTTTAGAAGCTATAGCGATGGAGAAGGCTGGAATTATCAAACCCTACATACCGGTTATTATAGGAGAATATGTAAGTGAGACCCAACCCATATTTATAAACCAAGCACAGAAATCAGAGGCCCCTATCTATTTTGCTTCCGATTTAATAAAAGATACTTATCCATCTGCATTGCTTGGAGATTATCAACTACACAATAAAAAAACGGTTCAACAAGCATTTGCTGTATTACAAGAATTGGGCTGTGTACAATTGACCGACAACACAATAAAACAAGGTTTTTTAAATGTCATTACGAACACTGGGCTACAAGGTCGTTGGCAACAATTGCAGAGCGAGCCAAAAGTAATTTGCGACACTGCTCACAATGCACATGGGTTATCATTGGTCATGCAACAGCTAAAAAAAGAAAGTTTCGGACAATTGCATATCGTTTTGGGTATGGTAGCTGATAAAAACTTAGATGAAGTATTGCCTTTATTTCCTAAAAATGCCATTTATTATTTTTGTTGCCCCAATAATTTTAGAGGATTGAACGCAACTGTACTTCAAGAAAAAGCAGCTACTTTTGGACTTATTGGCTCAACATTTAATTCAGTATCAAACGCTTATGAAAACGCTAGAAATAGTGCCCTTGCCGATGACTTTATCTATGTTGGAGGAAGCACTTTTGTAGTTGCAGAAATTTTGTAATTTTTTTTCAATTTAATTTGCAGAATCAAAAAAGTAGTCTATATTTGCACTCGCAATCAAGCGCAATAAGGGCGATTAGCTCAGTTGGTTCAGAGCATCTCGTTTACACCGAGAGGGTCGGGGGTTCGAATCCCTCATCGCCCACAAAGAAAACCGAAACATATGTTTCGGTTTTTTTATGGTTAAAGGTGTCGAAAGTTTACTTTCGTAAATCTTTAATCATAAAAAAACCAAACTTGTTTTTAATAAGTTTGATTTTCTTTGTCCAAGAGCACCCAAAAGGGCTAAACGAAGTTAACACCTACTTCTAATCAACTATACTAATATACTTTCGAATAGGTAATAGAAATTAAACAAATTACTATTAATTTATAAGAAATCCAATATTCGTTCTAAAGCCATTCCTCTTGATCCTTTAATAAGTAGCATAGAATTACTGAAGGACAACTTGTTTATAGTTTCTGTAAACGCTTCAAATGAAGGATAGAAATGAAAATTAGATTGTTGTTGAGTAGACGCGTAAAAATCTTTACCGATAAAGTAACAATCAAACGAACTGTTGGCCGACAAAAACTGAACAATTTGTTGATGTTCAAACACACTTTCGGTTCCTAATTCATACATATCCCCAAGAATTGCAATTTTATTTTTCTTATCCAATTGAATAAAATTTTCTAAAGCCACTTTCATACTACTAGGATTGGCATTATACGCATCTAAAATAATCTCATTTGTAGCCTTTTGAAGTAATTGAGATCGATTGTTTTCAGGTATATATCCTTCTATTGCCTCTTTAATGCTCTCTAAAGGCACTTTAAAGTGTGTTCCTATAGTGATAGCAGCATTTATATTATTCGCATTATATAAACCAATCAAATGCGATACTATAGTTTGGGATTTTAATCCTATAGTAACAAAGGGATTTGCGGTTACACTTTCCACTAACACCGTTGAAGATTTATCTGATGTACTAAAGGTAATACGGGTCATATCTGACGTTTTACTACTTTGTAATGCATCATCAAGATTGACAAAAACGGATTTATGATGTTCATTTAAATAGTAATACATTTCACTTTTACCCTTAATCACTCCCTCAACTCCTCCAAATCCTTCTAGGTGCGCCTTACCAAAATTGGTTATATACCCAAAATCGGGTTGGGCAATACCACATAAAAATTCAATTTCTTTTTGATGATTGGCACCCATTTCAACGATACCAATTTCTGTGCTTTGATTAAAAGACAATAGAGTGAGTGGCACTCCAATATGATTATTTAAATTGCCCACAGTAGCACCAGTACGATATTTTTTAGCCAATACTGCATGTATTAATTCTTTGGTAGTAGTTTTACCATTACTTCCTGTTAAGGCAATAATTGGTAATTTAAGAAATAGTCTATGGAATTGCGCCAATTCTTGAAGAGTTGTCAAGCTATCCTCCACTACTATAGTGCGTTCATCAACATAATAGGATTCATTATCAATAACCACATAACGAGCGCCTTTTTCTAATGCCTCATTGGCAAATGTATTGGCATCAAAGCGATCTCCTTTTATAGCCACAAAAAGAGAATCTTTTTGAATTTTACGGGTATCAATTGAAACTGTACTACAGGTAAGAAATAAAGAATGTAAGTTTTGAATGGTCATATCTAAAAGTGTATTACATAAAAAAAGCCCTTAAAATTAGGGCTTTTTTTTATTATCAATAACTAAAATTAGTTCTTTGCTCTTTTCTTTTTGTCAGCTTTTGGACCAACTCTTGACATTGCACATCTAAATCCGATATAATCTGTAGAGATATCTTGTGGAAAGTATCTTCTTTGAGCTGGGTCTAACCAATATGCTCTGTCTCTCCACGAACCTCCTTTATAAACTCTTACATCATCATTTACCAATGTAGTTCTTTTATTTGAATGGTCATATTTTCTAATCATACTACCCAAACTATCCGTTGAAACATTGTGTTTAGGTGAGTCATACATTCTTTGGCTATCTGTTAATTGACCTTTTTCGTTTCCTTCTTCAGAAGCGCCAAATTTGAAATAACGAGTAGATTGTTTGTCTCCATCACGGAAATTTCTATTGTCAGATTTGTCAAAGTTTTGTCTCAAATACGTTTCTTTCTCATCAACAGGAACTTGTGCAATTTGTCCTGGTAAATTTCTAGAAATTACTTTACCATTAGACAAGGTATCAAATTTTTGAGTTTCAGAAGTAACCAATTCGATTTTGCCATCTTCTCCAATCTTATCTTTCATATACACATTCCCTCTATAGTAGTTGAAGTCATTTGCTTCATCATCTACAATAGGTCTGTATACATCGGCAACCCATTCGGCAACGTTTCCAGCCATATCATACAATCCAAAATCATTTGGAGGATATGATTTTACTTTATTTGTAATGTCTGCACCGTCATCAGACCAACCTGCGATTCCACCGTAATCTCCTTTTCCTTGTTTGAAGTTAGCCAATTGATCACCACGCACTTGACGTTTTCCAGAACGCGTATAATCACCAGACCAAGGATATTTCTTTTGCCCTTTATAAGCATTGTATTCTCTTTGCCCTACATCGGCAGCTGCAGCATATTCCCACTCCGCTTCTGTTGGTAGTCTATATTCTGGTAAAATTAAACCAGAACTTCTTTGTGCGTAATTGTTTTTTGGACTATTACCTTGTGTATTTGTGCTTCCAGCAGCTGCTTTAGCTGATGACTTTTGACCTTTTTTCAATACAATTTTATCATCACCACCCATAGCAGTAGATGGAGAAGCTAAATAAGCCTCTGTACTGAATACTTTATCTGCACTTACATCTGTAACTTTAGAATCTTTTTTCAAATAACGTTGCTCTTCAAGGATTTTTTCGTTCACACGATCTGTTCTCCATTTAGCAAATTCAGTAGCTTGAATCCAATTCACACCCACAACTGGATATTCTGCATAAGCAGGATGTCTTAAATAGTTATTGGTCATAGTTTCATTATATCCTAAACGATTTCTCCACACTAAAGTATCTGGAGAAGCTCCTTCATATATATTTTTGTAATTATCTTGATCTGGAGGAAATACTCTTTTCAACCAATCCAAGTACTCCATGTACATCATATTGGTCACCTCAGTTTCGTCCATGTAGAAAGACATAACATGTTGCTGATTTGGAGTATTATTCCAATCGTGCATTACATCATCCTGAACTTTACCCATGGTAAATGTTCCACCTTCAACCATAACCAAACCTGGTCCAGTAGCTTGCTTTTTGAATTTAGAAGCATATTGGAAACCACCTTTTTTATCGTTGACTTTCCAACCAGTAGCTTTAGAACCGCCTTTGGAATCGGATTTCTTACTACAACTAGTAAAACCAACCATTATTACTAACGATAGTAATAATTTTACAGCAATAATTTTGTTTACTTTCATATTCTTAGTAGGTAATAAATTTCGTGGCGCAATATAAGAATTAACGATTAAATTGCAACACCTTTTTTAAATTAATACTAAATTCGCCCTTCGGAGACGATTTCATATATAACGCAAAAATAAAAGTTTTATTGTATTATAGCTTAAAAAAAATATTTTTTTACCCAATTATACTATTTCATTCAAAAATACGTTTACTTTCTATCATGAAAAAAACAATTTTCTTTATTTTAGTTCTACTACAACCCTACTTTGTATTTAGTCAAGAGCAAGGCAACATATCCCTACATTGGACTGAGAAAAAGGAATTAACCTACGGTGATTTTTCATTTAACCTACCTCAATTTGATGCAGAAAATTATCAATTTGACAGCTACGCCAAATCACTACACTATTCTTTACGTCTAAAACTCAATCAGCGTATTTCAGAAAATGCCCTTACCATTAACAACACGGTTTTTGAATCTATAACTGAAAACGAATTAGGTGATATAGACCCCAAACAAATTGCCACCACCTTTAAATACACCTTCAAAAACAGTACAGCGCGTGATCAATTTTATGGTCAGCTCTACATTACTCCGATAATTAAAGAAAACAATCAGTATAAAAAACTGATTTCATTTTCCTATTCTATAAATCAAAATAGTGCCAACAAAGCACCTTATATTCCAAACAACATTACATCTATTGAAAATAGTGTGTTAAGTACCGGAAATTGGTATCGCTTTTATGTGCAAAAATCGGGTGTATATAAGATCACAAAAAGCTTTCTTCAAAGTTTAGGATTAGACACCAATGCAGATCCCCGAAAAATAAAAATATACGGGAATGGAGGCCGAATGATACCCTTATTAAATGCGGATTACTACCCATTAGACTTAGCCGAAAACGGAATCCAATTTATAGGGGAAGAAGATGGTGTATTTGATAATCAAGATTACATTCTTTTTTATGCCGAAGGCATGGATAATTGGAATGATGATTACAAAGGACATCTCAACATCTACGCGGATAAATCCTATTATTATGTAACTTCTCAAGGTGATTTAGGCAAGCGTATACCTGAGATGACACAACCATCAGGAGCATCAACTACAACCATTACCACTTTTGACGACTATCAATTCCATGAAGTTGACGACGTTAGCATTGCCAAATTAGGTCGGATTTGGTTTGGTGAGCAATTCAGCGTAGACAACGTACAAGAATTTAGTTTTAACGCTCCTAATTTAGTCACTAGTGCTCCCGTTGAAGTTGGATTTCATGGTGCTACTGTAGCCTACACCCCAACCAATTTCAAAGTAGAAGCCAACGGCCAACTAGTAGGCAATACTGCTTTTGGTGCCTTATCGCCTAACTCAGGAACGGAAGCTATAGACCAATACCTATACAATACTGTATCCATCAGCAGCCCTGACATTTCGGTCAAAGTCACTTATGACAATAATGGAGTACCGGGTTCAAAAGGATATATGGACTATATCAGTATAAAGGCTAAAAGGAACCTACAAGGATATGGAAAGCAATTTCGTTTTCAATTCAACCAAGCTCCTTTTTTGTCAGGCATAGGAGAATATCAAATTAGCAGTGCCGCCTCAATCAATCAGATTTGGGACATTACCGATATTTACAATCCAACTAAAGCTATAAATAATGGGCAAAGCATTTTAAGTTTCAAATCTACATTAGGAGACACAAGACGTTATATTGCACTTGATGCAAGTGATTATTATAGTCCTCTAAAAGAATCCAAAAGCAAGGTTGACAATCAAAACATCAAAGGCACGATCTTTACATCTACATCTGGGCAATTTCAAGATGTAGACTATTTAATTATCACACCTAAATTCTTAAACACTCAAGCTGAAAAACTAGCGGCCTTCCATCGCAGTTATTCACACTTAAATGTTAAAGTTGTTAATCTAGAAACAATATACCAAGAATTTGGGTCTGGAAAACAAGACATTGGAGCCATCCGAAATTTTATCAAATATGTATATTTTAACGCTTCGGAAAGTAGCAAACGGGTAAAGTATATCAATATTTTTGGTGACACTTCCTATGACTTCAAAGACCGCATTAATAACAACACCAATATTGTCCCTATTTATCAAGCCCTAAACAGTTATACCGAAAGTGAAGCTTCATTTGCTTCTGACGATTTTTACACTATGTTAGACAGTGATGAAGGTGAAATAGACTTTGGCAACATTCCAGCCATAGGTAACATGGCAATTAGCTATAATTTTGGCGGGATAGATGTAGCGGTAGGCCGAATGATTGTGAGTACTCCCCAACAAGCTGACGAAATGGTTACCAAAGTTATCGAGTATCATGACTTAAAATCATATGGGAGTTGGAGAAATAACTATGTTTCAATAGCGGATGACACCGATAAATCATCGGACGCTTCATTACAATTCAAACAAAATAATTTGACGGACGCTATTGTATCCCACAAACCATTTATTAATTTCAAGAAAATACTCTTAGATTCCTACCAACAAGAAACTTCTGCAGGGGGAAATCGGTATCCTAAAGCCCGAGAAGAACTCTTTTCTGCATTTGAAAAAGGAGCTTTAGTTTTTAATTATTTAGGACATGGTGGTCCCGATGGTTTATCTGGAGAACGTATATGGGAAAAATCAGACGGGCAAAACTTAAGCAATCGCTATAAATATCCTTTATTCATAACCATCACTTGTGACTTCTCTCGATTTGACAACCCATTTCGTCCAACTGCAGGGGAATATACCTATTGGAACCCAAAAGGAGGTGCTATCTCTATGATTACAACGGTTCGTTCTATTGGTCAAATTCAAGCTGAATTCTTTAATGATAAAATTGCAGAATATCTTTTCTCATATAACAATTCCAATTACCCTAGTATAGCAGAAGCACTCCGACTGGCTAAGACCCAACAATCCAATAGTGCAACCAATGTGGTATTTTATTTAGGTGACCCTGCCTTAATGTTGGCCATACCAAGGCCAAAAGTAGTCCTCACTAAAGTAAACGACCAACCTATTACAGGGCCTATTGACAATTTCCAATCTTTAGCTTATGTAAAACTTACAGGTGAAGTACGTGATGAAAACGAAAGTTTGCTAACCACCTATAACGGAGATTTAGCTATCAACATATTTGATAAAAACATCATCAGAGCTACATTAAACAATGACGGATTGAGTCCTTCTATTAACTTCACCAACTTAGGAGAAACCATTTTCAGAGGAAATGCCTCTATCAACAATGGAAAATTTGAATTTGGTTTTGTGGTACCACGAGATATACGTATTCCGGTTGGCACTGGAAAAATTAGTTTTTACGCCAAACGAAACCAATTGCTTTTAGACAAAACAGGATACAATACTGATATTGTGATTGGAGGAATCAACACTAATGCGGTTGCTGATGTTACGGGTCCAAAAGTAAAATTATACATGAATGATGAAACCTTTGTTAATGGGGGAATTACCAATGCTTCGCCTTACCTTTTAGCATTACTGGAAGACGAACACGGTATCAATACTGCCAGTGGGATTGGGCATGATATAGTGGGGATTTTAGATGGTGACGAAACCAAACCCTACATCATGAATGATTATTACCAAACCGAGCTAAATGACTACACACACGGAAAAGTCTATTTTCCATTTCGTAATTTGGCAGTAGGATTACACACCATCACATTTAAAGCTTGGGACGTATACAATAACCCTATTACAGCAGAATTACAATTTGTAGTTGTAGGAGACCAAAGCATAACCCTTGACCATGTATTGAATTACCCGAACCCTTTTGTAAATTACACCGAATTTTGGTTTTCACACAACAGACCATTTGAACCTCTTGAAGTGCAAGTACAAGTAATGACAATTACCGGAAAAATTGTTTGGACTAAAAACCAAATTGTTACTACTGAGGGATTTCTTTCTAGAGAAATAACTTGGGATGGTAAAGATGATTTTGGGGATCGAATTGGAAAAGGGGTATATATTTATAAATTGACCGTCAAATCTACTTTATCTAATAATAAGGCAGAAAAAATAGAAAAACTTGTAATCCTTTAGGAAAATACTATATTTGTTAACTTTTATTTACAACGATAATGAAAAAAATAGCAGTCATATTCATTCTATTAGCCTCGATACAATCGATTACTGCCCAAGAAGATAGCCGTGTTATTACTACAGGCGTACCCTTTCTTTTGGTAGCTGCCGATGCTCGAGCAGCAGGACTTGCCGACCAAGGAGTTGCTACTTCAGCTGATGCTTTTTCACAACAATGGAATCCCGCCAAATATGCATTTGCTTTAGATAAGCAAGGTTTTACGGCTAGTTATACACCCTATCTTACTGATTTAGTTAATGACATTTCATTAGGACAAGCTACCTATTATAATAGATTTGGTGCTGATGGAAGAAATTCCTTTGCAGTAAGTTTGCGTTATTTTGGATTAGGCGAAATCGAATTGAGACAAAATGCCGACGATGCTCCACAAATTGTTAAACCAAGTGAACTGGCTTTAGACGGTTCGTATTCCTTGAAATTAAGTGAGCGTTTTGCCATGTCGGTAGCGGGTCGTTATATACGATCTGCCCTTAGAATCCCTACATCAGACGGAGGAGATGCTAAACCTGCAACTAGTTTTGCCGTAGACGTATCTGGGTTTTACCAAGGGGAAGAAGCTGCTTTTTCAGACTTCAATGGTCGTTTGCGTTTAGGTTTTAATTTCCAAAACATGGGCCCTAAAATCAATTACGATGCAGGAGCATCAGATGACAATAGCGCTAACTTTCTACCTGCTAACATGAGAATTGGTGGAGGGTATGACTTTATATTTGATGAATACAATAAAGTATCTGTAAGTGTCGAATTTGCTAAGTTATTAGTGCCGACTCCTCAAAGTGCCGATTTAAATGGGGATGGCTTAATACAAGGCACTGATGAAGAAGCATTACGTACGCAAAACAACATCGCATACAATAAAATCAATTGGGTTACCGGAATGTTTAAATCATTTAACGATGCACCAGGCGGATTTAGTGAAGAATTAAAAGAATTTACATATTCAGTAGGTACTGAATACTTATACCAAGATTCTTTTGCCTTCCGTTTGGGATATTTCCACGAAAGCCCGATTAAAGGAGCTCGTAAATTCTTCTCATTAGGAGCAGGATTCAAATATAATGTAGTGAAAGTAGATGTTTCGTATCTATTCTCGGCTTCAAAAGTAAAAAACCCATTAGAAAACACCCTTCGTTTCTCATTAACGTTTAACTTTGGTGATAAATATGATGATTATTAATAGTTAGTAAAAAATAAAAACAACATCCAAATTTCTCTTTTGAAGTTTGGATTTTTTTTCCTCGATAATGAAACACATAAACATCAACACTACGTTTGCCGTTTACCCATCTCTAACTGATCTTCCTCAAGACGTTCATGACTTGATGACTGCCGCAATTGAAATTCGAAAAACTGCATATGCCCCCTATTCTAAATTTAGAGTAGGAGCCGCTTTGCTTTTAGACAACGGAAAAATTGTTTTAGGTTCCAACCAAGAAAATGCAGCTTATCCTTCTGGCCTTTGTGCTGAACGTGTAGCTATATTTCACAGTGGGGCCATTTATCCTGATGCCAAAATATTAAAATTAGCCGTTACAGCTGCCTCAGACACTAATCCTACCACCTCCCCAATACCTCCTTGTGGTGCTTGTCGTCAATCGATATCTGAGTATGAGTTCAAACAAGACACCCCTATTGAAATCTATTTTATGGGTGAAATGGGTGAGGTGTATCAATCTGACTCTATAAAAAATTTATTGCCTTTAAGTTTCGACAAAAACTTCTTATAAGATTCAAAATTTACGGCTTTAAATTTTCCAACTTAATGGGAATGTTTTACTTTTGCCATTCGCAAATTTGTGTGTGAGTGAACTATTTTGCGTTGAATCATAATATAGAACTTAATAACGTTTTAGCAAAAAAGTAACAATGAGAGAAATAACAAAAGATGTTTATTTAAAATGGTATGAAGACATGCTATTTTGGAGAAAGTTTGAGGACAAACTGGCAGCACTTTATATTCAACAAAAAGTTAGAGGATTCCTTCACTTATACAATGGTCAAGAAGCTGTTTTAGCTGGTGCATTGCACGCTATGAACTTAGGTGGAAAAGACAAAATGATTACTGCATATCGTAATCACGTACAGCCAATCGGAATGGGTGTTGACCCAAGAAAAGTAATGGCAGAACTATTAGGAAAAGTAACTGGAACTTCTAAAGGAATGGGAGGTTCGATGCACATCTTTTCTAAAGAACATGGATTTTACGGAGGTCATGGTATCGTTGGGGCTCAAATTCCAGTAGGTGCAGGTATGGCTTTTGCTGATAAATATTTCAATACTGGTGGAGTTACCTTAACTTATTTTGGTGATGGTGCTGCACGTCAAGGTTCGTTACACGAAGCTTTTAATATGGCCATGAACTGGAAACTTCCTGTAGTATTCATTTGTGAAAACAATGGATATGCTATGGGTACTTCTGTAGAACGAACAGCCAATCACACAGATATTTGGAAATTAGGATTAGGATATGAAATGCCATGTGGTCCTGTTGACGGAATGAATCCTGTTAAGGTAGCGGAAGCCATGCATGAAGCCATGGAAAGAGCACGTCGTGGTGACGGTCCAACTTTCTTAGAAATGAAAACATACCGCTATAGAGGACATTCTATGTCGGATGCACAATTATACCGCACAAAAGAAGAGGTAGATGAGTATCGAAAAATAGACCCAATCACTCAAGTGTTGGATGTCATCAAAGAAAACAACTATGCTACGGATGCAGAAATTGAAGCTATAGATGAAAGAGTAAAAGACCTAGTTGAAGAATGTGCAACTTATGCTGAAGAATCTCCTTTCCCAGAAGCTCAACAATTATACGACGTAGTATACGAACAAGAAAATTATCCTTTCATCCCTCATAGATTATAATTATGGCAACTAAAATTACAATGCCGCGATTGAGCGACACTATGACGGAAGGTACTGTAGCCTCTTGGTTAAAAAAAGTAGGCGACACTATTAAGGAAGGCGATATATTAGCCGAAATCGAAACGGATAAAGCTACCATGGAATTTGAATCCTTCAATGCTGGTACTTTACTTTACATAGGGATTCAAGAAGGAGAAACCGCAGCTGTTGATTCATTATTAGCCATTATTGGAACTGCGGGTGAAGATATTTCAGCCCTTATTTCTGGTAGTGCTGTTGCTGAAGCAACACCTTCAACTCCAACACCAGAAGTATCTACTTCATCTACTCCTGTAGCAACAAGCTTACCTAAAGGAGTAATCGTAGTTACTATGCCTCGATTAAGTGATACAATGACAGAAGGTACTGTGGCTTCATGGTTGAAAAAGATTGGAGATACTGTAAATGAAGGTGATATATTAGCGGAAATCGAAACCGACAAAGCGACTATGGAATTTGAATCCTTTAATGCGGGAACTTTACTTTACATTGGAATTGAAGCTGGTCAATCCGCTCCAGTAGACAGTGTATTAGCTATTATTGGCCCTGCAGGTACTGATATTACTGGTATTGCAGAAAACTATAAAAAAGGAGAAACATCTCCAGCTGCAACTCAGGCTGCAACTGAACAAACTCCTGTAGTTGCACCTACAGCTGTTGTTGCTTCTATTACTGATGGCGGAAGAATATTTGCTTCTCCATTAGCCAAACAAATAGCTGCTTCTAAAGGTATTAACCTTTCACAAATAAAAGGTTCAGGTGAAAACGGACGTATCACTAAAAGTGATGTAGAAAACTATACTCCAAGCGCCACACAATCTTCAATTGCAACAGCAGCTCCAACGGAAGCTACACCTGTTGCCGTTAAACCATTTGTTACTGCAGGAGAAATGTATGTTGAAGAAATTAAAAACTCGCAAATGCGTAAAACTATTGCGAAGCGATTGTCAGAATCTATTTTTACTGCTCCTCATTTCTATTTAACTATAGAAGTACGAATGGATGAGGCCATGAAATCTAGAGCTGTCATTAATACAGTTCCAGACACTAAAGTATCCTTTAATGATATGGTGATTAAAGCATGTGCTATGGCATTGAAGAAACACCCTAAAGTAAATTCTCAATGGAAAGAAGAAGCTATCACGATTAACCACCATGTAAATGTGGGTGTAGCGGTAGCGGTAGAAGACGGATTAGTTGTTCCTGTATTGCGTTTTACTGACCAAATGAGTTTGTCTCAAATTGGTGGTTCAGTTAAAGACTTAGCAGGTAAAGCTAAAGCTAAAAAATTACAACCAACCGAAATGGAAGGAAGTACTTTCACGGTTTCTAACTTAGGTATGTTTGGCATACAATCATTTACATCTATTATAAACCAACCTAATTCTGCTATTTTATCTGTAGGTGCTATAGAAGAAAAGCCGGTAGTGCAAAATGGTCAAATCGTAGTTGGTAATACCATGACACTTACATTAGCATGTGATCACAGAACTGTAGACGGTGCAACAGGAGCTCAATTCCTGCAAACATTAAGACAGTACTTAGAAAACCCAGTTACTATGTTGGCATAATACCCAATCCCATTTATACTAAATCCCGTTTTTTTATACAAAACGGGATTTTTTTATTTTATTTACAGTCTAATTTATTTTCTATGAAAAAAAGTTGTTTTATGATTCTTTTAGTAGTGGCCTTTGGATGTCAAAAAACCACAAATAAAGCACCTAAATATATTGAAGACAGTCATTCCTTTGCTAAACCCACTAAAGCCGTCGCAACCCATTTAGATTTAGCAATAGCTGTTGATTTTGACACTAAAACACTATCAGGCAAAGCAATTTGGACTATAAAAAACACTGCTAAAGGAAACGAAATCATCTTTGATGAAAACACCTTAGCCATTACTAAAGTAACTTTAGGAGAAGATGAAAAAAAAACAAAATTCACTTTAGGAAAAGAAGTTGAATTCCATGGTAGAGCTCTTTCTATTGCTATAGAACCAAACACAACCAAAGTTAACATCTATTACAAGACTACAAAAAAAGCAATTGCTTTACAATGGTTAGGTCCTGAACAAACTACGGATAAAAAACAGCCCTTTTTATTTACTCAAGGGGAAAGTATTTGGACACGTACATGGATTCCGTGTCAAGACTCTCCAGGTATACGATTTACATATAATGCAAAAGTTACAGTACCTCATGAATTAATGGCGGTAATGAGTGCTACAAATTCCCAACAAAAAAACACAAATGGCATCTATCAATTCAAACAAGACCAGCCAATTCCATCCTATTTGATGGCATTAGCCGTAGGTGATTTACAATTCCAAGCTATAGATCATCGCACAGGAGTATATGCAGAACCAACAGTAGTCGCTAAAGCCAAATGGGAATTTAGCGAATTGGGGAAAATGGTGGATGCAGCCGAAAAACTTTTTGGCCCTTACCGTTGGGGACGATATGATGTTTTAGTCCTTCCTCCTAGTTTTCCGTATGGTGGTATGGAAAATCCCAACCTTACTTTTTTAACTCCAGGAGTGATTGCTGGTGATCGTTCCTTAACCAGTTTATTGGCACATGAGCTAGGACATAGTTGGAGTGGAAATTTAGTTACTAATGCTACTTGGGATGATATATGGCTCAATGAAGGTTTTACTACTTATGTAGAGCATCGAATAGGTGAAGCTGTGTTTGGAAAAAAAGAAGCCAAGATGCAAGATGTATTAAGCCGAAAAGTACTATATGATAATATAAATGAATTAGGTGCTAAGAGTCCCGATACTCGTTTAAAAGTTAGCACTTCTGGAAGAAACCCAGACGATGGTTTAAGTGACATTCCTTATGAAAAAGGGTATGCGTTTCTACAAACGATAGAAGCTGCAGTTGGGCGTGAAAAATTTGATGCATTTATAACAGCCTATTTTAAATCCCATTCGTTTCAGTCTATTACCACCGAAGATTTTGTAACCTATTACAAAGAAAATCTCATAAAAGGTAACACTACTTTAGCCGATAAAATAAAAATGAATGACTGGATCTACAAACCAGGTATTCCAAATAACATTATAACACCTGTTTCCGAAGATTTCAATACCATTGATAATATTCAAAAAACATGGAGAAAAATTGGAGTCAAAGGGCTTAGTCAAAAGATTAAATCTACCAATGAGAGACAACATTTTATAGATTATTTACCTAATGACATAACCACTAAGGAAATGGAAGCAATTGATCAAGAATTCAATTTTACAAAAGGCGGGAATTTTGTAATCAAAAGACAATGGTTTTTGATTGCTATTGCACATGAGTACCAACCTGCACAAGCATCTGTACATGAATTCATGATGAATACAAGTAGAACAGGGTCTTTAATACCTCTTTATAAAGCCATGGTAAAAACCAATTCAGGAAAAAAACGGGCACAAGAACTTTTTGCTATAGCTAAGAAAGGCTATCATTTAACTACAGTTGAAGCCCTTTCTCATATCATTTCGCAGTAAACTACAGACTAGAGCAAAAAAAAGTAGCTGGCCATTTCATATGTGAGTCCGTTTAAGAAGTAAACTTACTCTTGAGCTATAGACTTCCTAATTGAAGATACGCTGTTCTATTCTTATAAACTATCAATCCCGTAGGGATGACATATAGGTAACAATTGG
>JAHEHJ010000012.1 GCA_024644655.1 Flavobacterium sp. | reverse complement strand
CGTTTTTCCAAAACATCTTAAGAACTTCCCTTGGCGGGGTGCAAATATAAAAACTATTTTAATCCCTTTCCAAATATTTTATAGCCTTTTTTATTCTTTTTTTCAAGACTTTGAAAACGTGCGCTTTGGAGAACTAAATAAAACAATTCGAACTACTATTGGGAGAGACTACAACAGAAAATGAAGGAAAGTCTGAATACAATTGGTCAAAAAAAGAACCTTCACCACAAAAAACAAAAATATGTTTATTCGAATCGAATGGATTTTGACGGGCTAATTTTAGTAATAATATAAGAAGGAATCAACAAAACCAACAAACACAAGACGATTGTCCCTAGATTTAGAGCTACTATATATCCAAAATTTATAGATACAGGAGCTTCAGTCACATAATAACTTTCAGGGTTTAGTTTTATTATTCCAAAATACTTTTGAAGCAAAAGCATTCCAATCCCAATACTATTCCCCCAAAACAATCCTCTTAAAATCAAATAGGCTGCATTATACAAAAACACTTTGCGAATTGACCAGTTGTTGGCACCCATTGATTTTAATATACCAATCATTTGGGTTCGTTCCAAAATCAAAACCAACAATGCAACTACCATATTAATAGTTGCCACCGCAATCATGACCATTAAAATCACGATAATATTGAAATCAAAAAGCTTCAACCATTCAAATATATAGTAGAATTTTTCTTCAATAGTTTTGGTATCTAAAGTAGAAGATGTTTCTTGATAGACCTCCTGCCCTTTTTCCTGAATTTTAGTAAAATCATCTATAAAGACCTCAAAAGAGCCAACTTCATCCGATTGCCATTTATTAATACGTTGCACATGTCGTATGTCTCCAATTACATAACTAGCATCAAATTCTTGAAATCCCGAATTGTAAATCCCTACTATTTTGAAGTTTCTCAAATTATAGCCTTCGCTATTTTCTTTCATAAAGTATGTGATAAATTTATCCCCTAATTTCAATCCTAATCTATTAGTTAGGTATTCAGAGATTAGCACTTCATCATTTAGCGTGGATTTCAAATTAGGCAAACGTCCTGAAATCAAATACTCCTGTATGTAATCCGTTTGATAATCCTTACCAACTCCTTTAAATATAATGCCTTCAAAAGCCGATTCGGTTCGAATGATACCTGCCTTACATGCTACAGCTTGAACATGCTGAATTCCTTCAACGGATTTAAACGTAGGATAAAAATTTTGATGAAGTGATATAGGACTAGTGCTTACATCCGAATTATTATCATTATAGGCTGAAATTAGAATATGACCATTAAACGCAGATACTTTTTGTCTTATTTTTTCTTGCAGACCAATACCAGTAGCCACAGAAACCAGCATCATAATCATACCTAATGCAATAGCCGTAATGGCAATTTTTATAATTGGTGCAGATATACTACTTTTATGGTCTTTAGCAGTAATAAGGCGCTTTGCGATGAAGTATTCTAATTTCAATGTATAGTGGCTATATCTCGCAAAGATACACAAAGTTACTTGTGCTGTATAATTGTAATTTTTAGAAATTAAAACTCATGAAATATTTTATAACAAGTTGCTTGTTCTTAATAGCTTATTTAGTAATCTCCACTTCATGTGGCACCTCTAACAAACTACAACAGCACTTTAACAGAGAACAAATATCCATGAATTCTCAATTCAATGAAATCAAAACAGGAGCCGATAACTATGCTACATACCTCCCTTTACTTAAAGATAAAAAAATTGGAATAGTCACGAATCAAACAGGAATTCTAACCAATAAAACACATCTAGTAGATTTTTTATTAGAACAGAAAATCAATATTGCTAAAATCTTTGCTCCTGAACATGGATTTCGAGGCACAGCTGACGCTGGAGAACATGTGGTTGATGGTAAAGACTCCAAAACAGGTTTGCCAATCATTTCACTTTATGGGAATAATAAGAAACCAAGCACGGACCAATTAGCAGGAATTGATGTATTGGTTTTTGACTTACAGGATGTGGGAGCGCGATTTTACACTTATATTTCTTCATTACATTATATAATGGAGGCTTGTGCGGAAAACAAAATCCCGTTACTAATTTTGGACCGACCTAACCCAAACGGAAGCATAGTAGATGGTCCTGTTTTAGAAAAAGAATTTACGAGTTTTGTTGGGATGCATCCAATTCCACTTCAACATGGCATGACCATAGGGGAATATGCCCAAATGATTAATGGTGAAAAATGGTTGAAAAACGGAATCCAATGTGAGCTTACCGTTATTCCTTGCATGAATTACAAACGTGACAAACCTTATAACCTACTAGTAAAACCATCCCCTAACCTACCCAATGACCAAGCTATAAATTTATATGCTAGTCTATGCTTATTTGAAGGAACCAATGTGAGTGTGGGTCGTGGCACCGAAATGCAATTCCAGATTTACGGCTCTCCTTATTTACCTAAAAATGATTTTAATTTTACCCCTATACCTAATTTTGGTTCAAAAGACCCAATGCACAAAGACCAAATTTGTTACGGTGAAGACTTAACTAAAATAGACAAGGTAAAACAATTAGAATTAAAATGGCTTATAAAAGCCTATCAAACTACTGCAGACCAGACTAAATTCTTTACTGAATTCTTTACCAAATTAGCCGGAACTAAAAAATTACAACAGCAAATAGAATCAGGAATTTCGGAAACTGAGATTAGAAAATCATGGGAAACTGGCTTGAATAACTTTAAAGCCATGCGCAAAAAATATTTGATTTACAATTAGATCTGAACTTCAATATTCGGATTAATCAAAAGTAACTCTTTTATAATATCTTCTCTTTCTTTGGGGGAAATCAAGAGTTCATCATAGGTATTATATACAATAGCAATTCTATCTAACGATAAAGCTGGAGCACTTAGAGGAATTTTTGTAGCATATATTTTTCGAATGGATGCTATTTCGATTTTTGTTCGCCAAACTATAAGTAGTTTCCCCTCTATTTTATACTGAACAGTTCTTGCTAAAAAAAAGAATACAACGAGTAGCGTTATAAAAACGAATGAAAGCATATATTCTTTAGAATGAAATCCATCCCAAATAGGATATCCAAAAATCCCAACAAAAACACATACAATCCACCAATCCACTTTTGATTTAAACACTTTCATATTATAAAGGTAATTTTTTTTTCATTTCTTCTACAATTGAATAAGCTGCCGGACAAATTGCCACATTTTTCAAAGTCAAATCTGAAATCTGTTGAAACTTTTTTCGATCGGTATGGGGAAACTCACGACAGGCTTTGGGACGCACTTCATAAATCATGCAATAATTATCATTATCCAAAAAAGTACAAGGAACACGCTGTAGAACATAGTCCTTATCTTCATCTATACGTAAATATTGATCAATAAATTGTTGTGGCTTTTGTTTGAAATGCTTGGCTATACGCTCGATATCCGCTGCTGTAAAAAGAGGCCCTGTTGTTTTACAACAATTAGCACATTCTAAACAGTCGGTTCTTTTGAATTCGGCATCATGCAAATCTTGCATCACATAATCCAAATTCTTAGGCGTTTTCTTTTTGAGCTTATCAAAATACTTTTTGTTTTCGATATGCTTATCTTTGGCTAACTTTTGAATTTCGTTTAAGGATGGTTTGAGCATTTAATTCTATTTATGATGCAAAAATACCAACTTTTAACTTCTAAATTAGCACTATGAAAGACCTTTTTGGCAAAGCCATACTTGATTTTCAAACCCATACTTCATCTGAAGACTTAGTTACAGAAACCAACATAACTGAACCAGACGAAATGAGTGTCGCTTATTTGTTTAGATCCTATGCAGAAATGCCTAAGTTGGAACAAAAAGCTCTTCAATTAGCAAAAGGAAACATCTTAGATATTGGATGCGGCGCCGGAAGCCATAGCTTATATTTACAAGAAAAGGGCTTACATGTCACCAGCATAGACATTTCAGAAAATGCAATACAAGCTTGTCAACTAAGAGGCATTACGAATGCTAGAGTGCAAAATGTATTGGAAGTACAAAATGAAAAATACGATACTGTATTACTTTTAATGAATGGGACTGGAATTTTTGGCACACTAGCCCACACTTCAAAATATTTGCAACATCTCAAAACACTATTGAATCCGAATGGGCAAATTCTAATTGACAGTTCCGACATTATCTATATGTTTGACGAAGAGGAAGACGGCAGTAAATGGATACCAGGTGATGGGTACTATGGAGAATTAACGTTTACTATTTCATATAAAAACGAAACAGAAGCATCTTTCCCGTGGCTCTACTTAGATTACAATACGCTTCAAAATGCGGCAGCAGCTAATGGCTTACAATGTGAATTAGTTTTAGAGGGAGACCATTATGATTATTTAGCCAAACTTTATTAAATAAAAAAACCCAAATCAAATGATTTGGGTTTGCTTTTTTATAAAAACACACAACTATTGTTGTACATATTTCATCATCATGGATTGCAATCCTTGACCCCATTCTTGGCCAGCAGCTTGTGATTTTTCAAACAACACTCCTGATTTCTCGTTGATTTTCTTTCCTACTGGGCTATTGTAAAAATCCAACATAGCTTTAACGTCTTCTTTAGTGTATTCTTGCATGTATATAGTTGCCAATTTATCATATAAAGAAGGCAGTGTAGCATCAAATTCTATTACAAAAGCAGCTTGTTTGTCTTTTGGAACCATCTGAAGTATTTGTTCTTTAGCTGATTTCATTTGATTGGCTGCACCACTCAATTCGATTACTTTCATAACATCTTTTTTGAATGCTTCATCTTGTTGTGCAAAACCAATTTGAGAAACAAAAGCAAAAGCTACTGCGATTAAAATTTTTTTCATTTTTTTTGATTTATTGTATTAGTATTAAGGTATATTCAAATATTTATGGGTTTGTAATGAGACTCTCCATTTGGGATTCTTCATGACATAATCTACTATTAGTGGCGTCATCTCCTCTTTCTTACTCCATTCGGGTTGTAAAAACAAGATGGCATTTGCATTTACTTTTGCGGCTTGTTCTTCTGCAAAAACAAAATCATGTTTATTATAAATGATTACTTTCAATTCATCTGCAATTGCATAAGAATCCTCTCCAGGTAATTTGTTTTTTTTTGGAGATAGACAAAACCAATCCCAAGTTCCGGATACAGGATAGGCTCCCGAGGTTTCAATATGCACTTTAAGTGCGTTACTTTTTAATTTTTGGGTTAAGGTTGTCATATCCCAAGTTAGCGGTTCGCCACCTGTAATAACAACCGTATCAGCATATACTTTTGCGTGATCTACTATAACATCAACATGAGTTGGCGGGTGCAATTCAGCATTCCAACTTTCTTTTACATCACACCAATGACATCCTACATCACATCCTCCGACACGAATAAAATAAGCAGCTGTACCCGTATGAAATCCTTCTCCTTGTATGGTATAGAATTCTTCCATCAATGGGAGCATTTCACCTTTATCAACTGCTAACTGTGTTTCTTTTGACAACATTTTTTTTTCGATAGTCCGCAAAGATACTTAATTTGAAAATGATACTAATAAAAAAGCCGTTCTGAATTCAGAACGGCTTTCAACTATTTAGTCTATTTTTTATTTCAATAATTTCAATGATTCTGTAGCATAGGTATTGGCAGGGTCTAATGCTAAGGTTTTATTAAACAATTCTTTGGCTTTAGCCTTATCGGTGTTGGCATAAAATGCAGCAATATTATTATAAGACTCTATCACTTTTACTTTATTTTTTGTGATTTCATCTGGGCCTTTAGCTGTAATTAAATCCAAATATTGTTGATAGTTTTTAGACATTACGTCATCCTTCTCGATAATATTATTAATACGAGCTTTATACAAATAAGCATCTTGATAATCTGGTTTTTTAGCTATTACACTATCAATTACTCTATCTGATTTATCTAATGCAACTTTATCTTGAGCTGAAGCATCTTTACCTCTATTTTGAGTAATTACACAAATCGCATAATACAATGAATCTTCTAAATACGTTTTGGATTCAAGGTTGTCTAAAGTAAATTCAAAAAACGAAGCAGCTACTCCATATAATTTTTGAGTAAAGTACCCCTTTCCTAATTCATTAAAATCCTTAACTATTATTGGATCTATTGCCACTGCTTTTTTCACATCTTCCATAGCAGACGCCAATAAAGTAGGGTCAACCGATTTTCCATCAACACTTATTCCTTTTTTTATTTTAGCCTGAGCTAAATATAAAAAGTCTCGTGGAATAGTTTTATTCGTTGGATTGGAAGTATAATCTTGTAATGCTTTTAAAGCTACATCTACATTTCCGTTTTCAAAAGCTGAATATCCAAGATAACGCAAAATTCTTGGATTAACTTTATCCAACTCCTTCATCTTATTGGCTTCAATTTCTAAAGCTTTATAGTCTTTCGCTAGGATTAAGAAATCGGCATGACGCATACGAGAAGTAATCGAATAATCGGTTAAACTCATGTACTTTTCATAAAAACTTAATGCCTTTTGGATATTTTCAGTATACGTTTTTGGCTCATTATTACCCCACAAATAATAAGTTTCAGCTAATTCACGGTACACAGGCCCATAATTTGCATCGATACTTATTACCTCATTATAGGCTTTAACGGCTTCCGTATAGGCTTTTGCTCCTTTTAACAAAACACCCAACTGCATTTTAGCGCGCAAAAGTGTACTGTCAAATTGGTACGCATTACGATAGGCTAAATACGAATCATTTTGTTTCTTATCTCCATAATAGGCATCTCCTAAAGCCATTTGAACTTGAGCATCATTTGGATTAGCAGCAGCTGCCTTGGTTAATACTGCAATAGCATTGGCATAATTTGGCTTTTCCGCATTCATATAGGCACGAGCTATGTATACATATTCTTCAGTATCACGCTTTTTCATATCTTTAGTAACCAAATCAAATTTTGCTTGTGCAGCAGTAGCATTATTAGCATCTAAATCTAATTGAGCCAAACCTATATTATTAAACTTAGCACCTTCTGTAGCAGCTAATCCACGTTGAAAGTAGATAGAAGCTGAATCATTGATGTTTTGTTTTAAATATATAGTACCCAATAAAAAGGAAGCTTTCCCATTTGTTGGTTTGGATTGAATCACCGATTTTAATGCAGATTTTGCCTTTTCAAATTGTTCAGCATCAATAGCTTTCTTCGCTGGCTCCAAATCTTGTGCTTTCGCAATGGTAGTTGCTACTAACGCTAAGCTGAAAATTTTATACTTGTTCATTTTGACTTTTAATTTTTATCTTTAGTAATCTTATTTCTTATCACAATATGCCTTGAAGGCATTCTTTCTGGAACTAATCCCGATTTTAAAATGATTCGTTGTCCTCGCTCTCCTCCTAAAAAAGAAGCAAATCCCATTCCTAGTCCAGAATACCCTTGACAATTTACAATGTACAAATGGCGTGCCAAAGGGTAATTACCTGCAGCAAGATTGTCTTGTGTGGGTGCAAAATAATCAATTGACTGAGTTCCTTTTACACTAAGTACTTTAATTTTATGTACTTCTTCCTCTAAAGCTAGAGGCGCCTGATAAATCCAATTCATTCCTATCACACCAATCATACCTTCATTTGCAGCCACATATTTTATAACATCTTCATTTGTTTTAAACGAAAACACTTGTTTGTTTGAACTTACAGCAACACCAGTAAGTTCTGAAAAATAACGTGCCGTACTTGAATTCGGATTATCAAATACCAAACCTTTAATAGCAGACACTTGTTTTCCTTTTAGAAAATCAATTACATCTTGCATTGCTATCAAGGTATCTGTTGCCGTATTATTTTTAATTAGAGCAATCGCATCTTTTGCAAAAGGGGTTATTCTAGGTATAATTTTTTTGGCTTGAAAAGCCTTTAATTCATTAGTTTGTAATGTGCGGCTTAAAATGGCAATTCGAGCTGTATCTTGTAACATAGCATTTATCACTTCATTTTCAGACTGAGGCACTAAATGCATCTTAGCCTGGTATTCTGTTTCAAAAACAGCTACTTCATCTTCTACTATAGGCAATATTGATTCATCCACATAAACAGTAGCTTTTCCTTCTATAATAGTATCTTTTTTACCATCCCCTTTCTTTTGGCATGACAAAACAAAAAGCAATACTAACATCAATAACCCAACAGCCGTTTTAACCCACTTGTTCATAGTTCTATGCCTAATCTTTATTAAAAAAACGCAAAAATCGTAAAAAAGAATATACAATCAATAAAATTCCAAAAACAATTCTGTATTTATACGGTAATGTTAAAGGAAGTGACTTCCAGAATATGATTATCAAACCAAATGTTAAATAAATCAAAAAAAACAAAATACCTATAACGAGAAGAAATCGCTCTTTAAGCGATTTCTTCTGAAAGTTTTCTATAAAGTTGGAAACCATTTATTCTGCCGATTGAATAGAAATTGGTAACGAGTACAATACCCTTACTTTTTTTCCATTTTGTTCTCCTGGATTCCATTTTGGACAAGTTTTCAAAACTCGGATAGCTTCTTTTCCAGTTCCGTAACCAATATCTCTAATTACTTTAATATCTGTTAAAGACCCGTCTTTTTCAACTACGAAAGTCACGAATACTTTTCCTTTCAACCCTTCCTCTTCTGGAACTTGGAAATTTTTACCTACAAATTTATAGAATTTCTCCATTCCTCCAGGGAAATCAGGTTTTACTTCGATACCAGCTGTATTATAAATAGAATTATCTTCTTCTACTACTTCACTAGGACCATTTCCTACAGGTTCTACTGTTAGAGGAGCATCTGGGTCGCCTTTAATATTTTCATTACCTAACTTCTTATCCTTGATTTCTTCCACTTTTGGTGGTTCTTCTGTAACGTCTTCCGTTTTAGCAACCTCAGGTTTCACAAACTTAACTTGCGTTTGTTGTGGAGGTGGTGGTGGTGGTGGTGGAAGTTCTTTAGGTTGATCTTCTTTTGGAGGTAACTTTATCGTTACAATTTTTTTATCCAAGTTGGCATCTTCATCAGATCCTTCTGGAATTAAGCTTGCAATAAGTGGTGCACCTACAGCAAAACAAAATATTAATGCTCCAATTAGAAGAGAACGAAAGGTTGTTTTCGTATTGTCTTTACGCAACTCATAGGCCCCATAGGCTTTGTTACGTCCTTCAAAAACGATATCAATCCATTTTCTTGTTAATAAGTCTAATTTCATTTTTTATAATGTTTTATATAATGCAATGCACTATTTGTTCATTTCATCAATTAGTTTTTGCTCACCCGGTGCTATATCATTAACAATAGCATACGTTGGTACATTGCAAATAGCCATCTCGTCTAAGATATCTACTAAATTTCTGTAGGTAGATTTTTTAGAAGGTTTGATAATTACAATCATTCCTTTGTTTTTATCCCCAATAGTTTGAGGAATTGAAACCACACGTTTCAAAATTTCTTTACGAATACCTTCTTTACCATATACAGCACTTGCAGGTGCTCCATTCGGCTCAGGTGTATCTAACAAACCATGAAACCATTTAATTTTATTGTCTTTCCCTAATAAAATAGTTACAGTTCTTCTTTGATCTACTTTAACCTTTTGCTTAGGGTCTTCTTCATTTTTATCCGGTAAACCCAAATCCATAGACTGAGGCTTTGATAAAGAGGTAGTCAACATAAAGAATGTAATCAATAAGAACGCTAAATCCACCATTGCGGTAAGGTCTACCTTCGCATTTGATTTCTTACTTCTTACTTTACCACCTTTGCCTTTGCCACCGCCATCGCCGGTATTTAATTCAGCCATTATATAGTGTTATTAAATTAATAGTCTTTACCTCTTAAACCCGTAACTAAATTAAAGTTATTGATTTTTTGGTCTTGTAACATATCCATGATTTTTTTGATCTGTGGATATTCTTCTTTAGCATCGCCTTTGATTGCAAATTTCAACTCTTTTTGAGCCACATCAATATTTGCTTGACGCGCAGTATAAATCCAATCTTTCAATTGGTTATTTAAGGAATCACATGGCACACCCAATTGCACTCCTTTTTTAGCTCTATCAGAGCCTTTCATAGCCAATAATTGTTTTAACCCTTCAATTGGAACACCAAATTCATCTACTAGAGAAAATTGAGCTTTTTCATCCTCTGTGAAAGTCAAACTATATTTTTGAGCCATTAACTCTAATGTTTTAATACGAACATCTCTTCCTTTTACCCCAAAGAACACTTGTTCTTTTCCGTCTACTTTACCAACAGTCAACATCGCCAAATCAGTATCTGGCAATTTGGTTTGTACTGTTGATGAAGGAGTATCTACAGGTAATGGTTCAGGCACTTTTGCCGTAGCCGTAAGGATAAAGAATGTAAGCAAAAGGAAAGCCACGTCACACATCGCCGTCATGTCGATGGATGTTGCTTTTTTTGACATTTTTACTTTAGCCATTTTTTGATTGTTTTAATTACAAGTATAGAATACCTATACAAGTATTATGCTTTTAAACTTCCTCTAAATTTTCTGTATGTATTTACAATAGTTGAACCTGCTTCGTCAATAGAGTAAGTCAAGGTGTCAATTTTTGAAGTAAAGAAGTTGTATGTAATAATTGCCAAAGCAGAAGTAGAGATACCTGTAGCTGTATTAATCAAGGCTTCAGAGATACCATTTGCTAATGCAGCTTGGTCAGGAGTACCTGCAGATGCTAATGCACCAAACGCTTTAATCATCCCTGTTACTGTTCCTAATAATCCTGCTAAAGTTCCTAATGCAACTAAAGTAGATAAAATTGTTAAATTTTGTTCCAACATTGGCATTTCAAGAGCCGTTGCTTCTTCGATTTCTTTGTGAATTGTTTCAGAAGCTTCTTCGCTATTGAATCCTTCTTTTTTAACTTCTTGGTATTTAACTAAAGCTGCTTTTACTGCATTAGCTACAGAACCTTGTTGTTTGTCACATGAAACAATAGCATCATCAATATTTCCTTGTTTGATACTTGCTTGTACATTTTTCATGAAAGTATCCAAGTTTCCTTTACCAGCTGCTTTTGAAATTACTGAAAAACGCTCGATAGAGAAAACAACTACCATTAATAATAATCCCATCAAAACAGGAACGATTGAACCTCCTTTATATACCATCGCTAAATAGTTACCTGGTAGTGGATGACCTGTATTGTCACCACCTTCAAAATTCGAAGGATTACCCATGATGAATTTCCAAACCAAGATACCGATAAGGATACACACTACAATCACAATACCAGAGAACATACTTCCTCCTTTTGAACCATTTTCATTTTTAACGTTTGCCATTTTCTTAAATTTTAATTTTTAAATAATTTATAAGTTTTAGTTGTTTTAAACTTGATTGGTAGCAAATTTAATTTTTTACTTCAAATAAAAAAACTTTTTTTAATTATAATACGTTATGGCTTCTCTTCCCATAAACAGTACCACTCTTCTATTTCATCCAATCATTAAATAATAAATAGAAATAAACTCTTTTTTTTCAATTTAAATGCGATATTATAAGAATAACGGTAAAAGTCTTGAAAATGTATTTTTTACAATAGGAATTATAGAATTTATTAATTTAACCTTTTCTTAATGTTTACAAAACATGTATTTTTGACTTCATCAATTCCTTATTTACAAATGAAAGGTTACTTAACCATTGGCCTATTGGTTCTCTCGAATATTTTTATGACACTTGCTTGGTATGGCCATTTAAAATTTAAAGAACTCAAGTGGTTTGAAAATGCGGGTTTAATTTCAATTGTTCTACTAAGCTGGGGATTGGCTTTATTTGAATATTGTTTTCAAGTACCTGCCAATAAAATTGGATACCAAGGCAATGGTGGCCCCTTTTCACTATTGCAACTCAAAATCATTCAAGAAGTAATAACTCTAATTGTATTCGTTATCTTTTCGATGCTGTTTTTCAAAAATGAAAGCTTGCGGTGGAATCATATCATTGGCTTTATTCTTCTTATTTTAGCCGTCTATTTTATTTTTAAAAAATAAATCATGAAAAAATACCATATTCAGAAGTCACCTTTTATTGTTCCAACTACTGACGGAAAATTAATCGAAGAACATCATGGAATAGCGGCAACTGCCAACCCTGAGATTTCTATAGCCCATATGATTGCCCCTCCCCATTGGAGCGAACCACATCAAACACCCGAATTTGAGGAATACACCTATATCATATCCAGCAAAAAACAGTTTGTAATTGAAAATGAAATTCTCATTTTAGAAGCGGGTCAATCAATTAAAATCAAAAAAAACACCAGAGTACAATATTCCAATCCGTTTGACGAACCTTGTGAATATATTGCCATTTGCCAACCGGCTTTTGACTTTACCAAAGTACACCGAGAAGAATAAAAAAAGCCCGAGTTAACGGGACTTTTTTATTGTAACAATTTTATAATTTTAGCTTCAACCTCTTCACTATTCCATCTCTCTTTTATATTTTCCATTCGCATCACTTCTTCCATGATTTGGTTTTGCCTATCACCAATAGCCAAGGCTTCTGAATAAGGCTGCAAACTAAAGGTTACTCTACTGTATAAAGGCAACCATTTATCTGGATGTTTATCTGAAAACCACTTTTCAATTTTTTTCTGCACTAAGAAATCCTCATCTGCAGTCTTTGCACTCATTTCTATAAAATTTCTTCTAGACAATTCGGCGATAGCATCTGCATTTGGTTTTCTGGATTTTTGATATTCTTGAAATATAGTTTCCCAATCATCTCCATATTGATTCATCATCTGGTTTAAAACTGTAATATCTTCAAAACCCGCATTCATTCCATGACCATAAAAGGGCACAATGGCATGTGCGGCATCTCCAATTAGTGCTACTTTATCACTAAATGTCCATGGATAACATTTCATAACTGCTAAATAACTCGTTGGGTTTTTATAAAAATCCTCAACCAAGTCTGGTATTACGATCTGTGTATCAGGAAAATATTCCGCAAAAAAGTCTACTAAAACTTGTTTATTATTGAGTTGTTCAAACGAGTTCATTCCCTCAAATGGCATAAATAATGTACACGTAAAACTACCATCAAGATTAGCCAAAGCCATTAACATGAATTCGCCTCGTGGCCAAATATGCAATGAGTTTTTGTCAATTTTATGTGTACCATCCGCATTAGCCGGTATGTGAAGTTCTTTATATCCCAACGTCATAAACTCTTGGGAATAGTCAAACATGCTTTGGCGTTGCATTCGGTGACGTATTCTAGAAAAGGCACCATCAGCACCAAACACTTTGTCATAGTGCAATTCGGTCCATTGTCCTCTTTCATCGTCTCCAACATATAACGTAGCTGTTGCCATTGTTATATCCCAAATCTTATGTTCAAAGTAAAATTCAACCCCTTCATCTTCGGCCAAGTCAATCATTCTTCGATTTAACACACCTCTTGACAATGAGAAAATAGCCTCTCCTTCTTTTCCGTAAAATTGTTCTTTTAATGTACCATCTTGAAGATGAATGGCTCTTTTGTCAACAGGAATCCCTATTTTTCTAATTTCTTCAGCCAATCCTACATCTTCCATTGCTTTCCATCCCCTATTTGACATCACTAAATTAATAGAGCGACCTGAAAACTGTACCGTTCTAATATCGGGGCTACGGTCATATACATGAACTGTATGACCTTGTTTTTTAAGATATATTGCTAATAAAGTTCCTACTAAACCAGAACCTACTATTGCAATTTTTTGTGGAGTTTGCATCGAATTACACTAAACGGTTTTGCAAATTTAATTTTTTGAACCAAAACCAAGCATGGAAATACGATAAATTTAAAAGTAGAAACGGCTTTACTTCGTTATGGGTTTGAATATTAATTTAGAGGATGTGGATATAATCTCTTTTTTATTCAACATCATTTTTCGGAATCCGCCCGTAATAAATAACTGAGTTTGATCTTTATAATGAGGACTCATCGGATTGCCCGATTGCCCTGTTGGCAGGACACTCCAACAGTTTTCAATATCGGAAAAATCAACCACTCTCCGAGTAGAAGGACCTCCTTTTATGGTGATTTCAGCATCATCTGAATACGTAAAAAGTTGGTTGTTAATAACCTCATTTGTCCCCTCTATAGGGTATGACCCTACATTAAAAAACTTTTCAAACAATTTCACTTTACCTATAGGATGCTGAAAAGTAACTTGATGCACTTTTCCCCAAGACCATTGAGACACATCAGAGCCTATTTGTTTTTCAAGAGATTGTACCGCTTCTTTAAAAGATTGCGTTAAGATTTGGGTTTGAGTTTCTTTCTTTTGAGTGGTGGTTCTATTGTCCCACCAAGGTGAATTTTCATTTTTGGTTTGATTCTCTATGAGCTGTTTTACAATGTGAGTCCCTAAAAACAATTTGAAATTCTCCTCCCCTAATTCATCTTCATAAGTGTCTTTTAAATAAAAATACAACCATTTATTATAGATGGTAGGAGCCACATCACTTAAAGTATGGGTACCGTTCCATTTTTTCATAAATTGCAATGCTTTTATTTCTTGGCTATTAAAATTTGATATATCAAGCACATTTGTCATTTCACTAACCACTTGAGGAATCACAGCTGATCTATTATCCACCATCATTTTACTAACTGTTTCTTTTGTCCAATCCTTTTTTGATTGCAACAATCCATCAATACGCAGTGCTCTATCTTTTGGCAAATAATACCCCGGATACAAATAACCATTTACTGCTTCTGGCTGATTATTGGACGAATACACATAATGCCAAGGGGGATTAATCGCCGATGGATTTTGTTCAAAAGGCAAAAAAATCTTTTTATCATCAATTCCATTAGAACCGTTCAAAATAAAATTGGTATTCACCGACTGGGGTACTTTATATAATTTACCCGAAGTAATCCAAGCTACATTCCCTAAAGCATCGCCATACATAATATTCAAACCTGGCGCATGAATTAACGCAATGTTTTCATGAAAATCATTTAAATTTTTGGCATGGGACAATTCATAAACAGCTTGAAGGATTTGATTTTTTTGCTGGGTATATATCCATGACATAGCCACCGGATTTTCCCCATTTACACCCTCTAATAATCCATTAATTACAGGACCGTGCTGGCTTGTTTTCACCATTAGCTTTACAGACGCGCTATCTTTTACTCGTATTGTTTTTTGGTGAAAATCATAATTCTTAAACCCGTTAATAATTTTGTATTGTTTAGAATTAATAGGATTATCGGTTTCTTGAAAAAAATCAACATCATCATTCTCAAACATAGTAAGGCCATAGGCATATGCCCTATTGTGTCCTAATAACGGGAATGGAGTTCCCGCAATATAAAAGCCGTACATCTCATAATTTGGACAAGATATATGAGCTTCATACCAAGTCCCGGGTTGGGAATACATGATATGTGGATCATTTGCCAAAATCACCTTTCCACTTTTTGTTTTTTCTCCACCAATAACCCAACTATTGCTTCCAATAAATGGCGGTGCCACTGTATTATCGAGCAATGCGGATATTGACTTACTGATTTGACTGTACTCCTTCAGATTCCCTTTATAGGATTTCAATTGTTTGGTATTGAACTCTCCATGAATTCCAAAATCATCTAAATAGGAAGGCCCGAGACGATCCCTAATATCAGTTAGTATTGGGTCTGTTTTTTGAGCCATTGCAAAGCTAAAAGACATGAATCCAAATATATTATAGACATCTTTAAGCGTGAATTTCTCTTTTTTAATTCCTAACAAACTAAATTCAATTGGAGTCTTACCCTGAGCTAAATAGTTATTTATTCCCTGCAAATAGGCCGAAGCCAAAATATACGTTTGTGAATTTTCATCCATTTGAGCTACTGCTATAGCCGAGTTTTCATCAATTCCAATACCCGAAAAGAACAAATCTGTTTTTAAGGCAGGATTACCAAAAATCTCAGAAAGCCTGCCTGGCGCAATTCTCCTCATTAATTCCATTTGCCATAAACGATCCTGAGCATGAACATACCCTAAAGCTACCATGGCATCTTTTTGATTGTTGGCATAAATATGAGGCACACCATACTCATCAAAATAAACCGTAGTTTCCGATTGAATCCCTTTTAATGAAAGCGAGCCTTTATACTGAGGTTTTGTTTGATTTAAAAAGGCATACATTACAATGACAAGCACTATACCTATGGATAAAAATGATAAAAAAATATATTTTGCCTTTCTCATGGGGAATTCAACTATTAAAACAAATATAGATAATTCTTAAAGGGTACGATTAATCTAATGGTAAGATTTATTTCTTTAATCGATAAAAGAGTGCATTATATCGATAATCAATAGACTTTCTATATTTACACCGTCACTCTACCAAAAATTCACCGAAAGGAATCTTACAAAATTTAGTAGCATTTTCTATATTATAGAAATGAATATTGAAAATAAAATGGAGTTCATTTACCCAATTACGAATTACTAATTATAGGTATAAATTATATAAAGCAATAAGGCAAATAAAATCAAACTTCCATTTCTGTTTTATTTGCACCTTAAATTAAACCTTTTGCTTTTTTAATAGTCTAATAGCTTTAACTCAAATGAAATAAAATGGCACTTTTAATGGTTGTATTAGCAGTATTAATTAGACTTACCGTTGTAGGCTTTTTAGCAATTACATTAATAACAGAACTATTTATTACTGCTAATACAAAAAGTGCTTTTGCAAAAACAAACAAAACTATCCGTGCACTAGTACTTATCTTCCCCCTCTTTCTTCTCTTGGCAGCAATCCAGGAAGGCGAAGCAAACAGAACTACAATCTTCATCGCTTAGAGCTAGTAAAACTGCAAGCTCATTTAAAGGCATAGAAAATGTAAAATTTAGAACTTTTCATATTTAAGTGTGAAACAAAAAAAGCTCCAAGAATAACGAATATATGAAGCTATTTTACGAAAAGTTGCGAGATTTCATGCCCATCAAACCAAACATTCTTGCGCAATAATTTTTTTTTCTTGCCCAACAACCGATTCATTGTTGGGCAACAATAAGCTGGTTTATAGGCATAAACCTTTTAAGTCAAAACTATGAGTCAAAAAATAGATGATGTATACAAAAAAAACAAAATCAGACTGAAATGGAATTGTTTTTAAAGTTTTTTAGGGTTGATTTTGGCTTTATAAACCATTAAAACCTCTTCATTTCATATTTTCTATTCGGTTAATTATTCCATTTATTAGCATTTTCCTCTTTTATCGTATAAATAAAATAGGTCAATTCTTTAATATAATTATCCAATTCCACTGCTGAATCTTTAGCATATTGAAGCACCTGAATCTGTTCTTCGTCATTTAATCCTTTATCAATATCTATTAATTCCATCAACCCCATAAAAGTAGAAATGGGTTTACGTACTTTATGAGAAGTCATAAATAGCATTTCTTCCAAGGCTTTAATATAATTTAATCGATTTTCTTCTATTTGCTTCTTTTCATTTATTAACATTCTCAACGACAAATATTGCACGATTTTACCGTCATTATCTTTAACCGGAATGATGACTGTATCAACCCAATAGTAGGAGCCATCCTTTGCGGTATTCTTTACCTCATTATGCCAAATATTTCCTTTTCCTATCGTTTTCCACATTTCTTTAAAGAATTCTTTCGGATGATGTTTAGAGTTTATAACTCCATGTGTTTTACCAATCAACTCTTCTTCACTGTATTTTGTTACTTCACAAAATTTTTTGTTGGCATATATAATAGTCCCCTTCACATCGGTAATGGATGATATAATACTTTGGTCCATAGCATTTTGGTATGCATCTAACAAATGTATCAACCCTTTTTTGGATTGGTCTTGAAAATAAAATTTATCGGATTCGTCTTTCATAGTAGGTTATAGTCATAAAATTATCAGGATTTCAAAGTTAAACATTTGTTAATTATATTCAAATTTATTTTCTTTGTTACAAGATAAAAGGTTGAGGCTTTCAAACCAATAGTAGAAAAATCTTTATATAAATTTAATAGTAAAATTTTTTAAATTCATTATTAAATCTAGTATCTTTAGAATCAAATCAAAAAATAAGCAGCATCCCTATAGGAGTATAGTTTGATATATGTCAGTGATTATAGAAGAAGAATTCTTGTTATACTCGATTAATAAATCAAACTATGAATTGGAAATTAGAAAATAGTGTTATTAAACTAGGCTTTTTCTCAGGGCTTCTCATATTACTTATCTTAAGTAGTATTGCCTACATCTCTTTTGAAAAGAATGACCAAAAAGAAATTCAGGAGCACCTTTCCTTTCATGTACTTTCAACCAACAAAGAAATCCTTGTTCTTGTTAAAGACTTAGAATCGGCTAATAGGGGTTATATGATTTCTGGTAACATTCATTTTTTAAAATCTTACTATGATTCAAAAAAACAAATTCCTTTAGTTTTAGCTAAATTTCAAAATAAAGCTATAAACAATGACAAAAGACACCGAAACATACAACAACTAAAATCTACCATCACTGCGAAAATTGCATTTATTGACCAAAAAATACACTATCGAATTGCCAAAGGGCAAGAATTAACTGCTCTTGAATTGAATATTGCGAAAGGGAAAAAATTAATGGATGCGGTTCAATTCATTTCAAACAAAATAGAACAACAAGAGTTAGAAACATTACACCAAAGCCAAATCGTAGTTGCTCAATTAGAACACACCATAAAAGTAATATTAGTGATAGGTACAGTTATGTCAATTTTAATATTCCTAATTGTGTATTTGTCATTAATCAAACAAATTGAAAAGAGAAGGAAAAACGAGGAATTGTTATTTATTCAAAACGAATGGTATACTCAAACCCTTTTATGTATTGGAGATGGAGTTATTACAACTAATATCCTAGGTGAAATTACCATGTTAAACCATGCCGCAAGCGAAATAACGGGCTGGGATAATGCCGAAGCCAAAGGCAAACACATGGATGTTGTTTTTAACATAATAAACGAAAAAACAGGTGAAAAAGCTATTAATCCAGCAGCTGTAGCATTACAAGAAAACCGCACAGTACTATTAGCTCAAAACACCTTGCTCAAAACAAAAGACAATAAATTAATCAGTATAGAGGATAGTGGTGCAACCATTCAAAACATAAACGGAAACATTATAGGTTCGGTTCTTATTTTTAGAGATACTACTGAACGTAAAAAAGCAGAACGGGAACGGGATTTAATCTATGCCACTTCATTGGATATGATAGGTATAGCAAAAGGAGATCGATTCATAAGCGTAAATCCTGCTTTTGGAAAAATTCTAGGCTATACCGAAGACGAATTATTATCAAAATCCTTTTTAGAATTAATACACAAAGATGATATTGAACCTACTCGCCTCGAACTAGAAAAAACATATTCAGGAAAATCTGTAATCAATTTCGTAAATCGCTATAAAAATAAAGACGGAAATTTTATTTGGATTGAATGGAATGCAATACCCTTAGGAGATATTATTTTTGCCAACGGACGTGACATCACTGAACGAATCAAAGCTGAAGAAGCCACAAAAGCAGCTTATACTAAATTCTTCCAAATATTAGAATCCAATGTAGTGGCTATTGCCATTCTCAAGATCAAAACGGATCGCATTATATATGTCAATGATGCTTTGTCACATATGTTAGGCTATGAAACCAAACATATTTTAGGAAAAAAAAGCCATCAAATTAAAGCGATACCTACTGAAGAATGTGAACGAATCAATCAATTAATAGAATTTAATCAGGGGAGTTGTAAAGAAATAGAATCTACTTTTAAAAAGGCAAACGGAGAACTCATCCATGTTCTTTTCTCTGTAGAGAGTCTAGAAATAGATGGCTCCCTGTGTCGTTTAGCATCATTCATTGACATCTCGCAACGAAAAATTACAGAAGAAGAAATCAAAGTTTTAAATCAAGATCTTGAAAAAAGAGTTACAGAAAGAACCCTTGATTTACAAGATCACCAAAAATTTACAGACGAAATCCTTCATAAAATCCCAACGGAAATTGCGGTATATGATGAGAATGAAAATTATTTATACGTTAATCCAACAGGTATCAAATCTGAGGAAACAAGAAATTGGCTAATAGGTAAAAATGATTTTGATTTAGTAAAACACACTAATTCGGATGAACACATAGCTCTTATAAGAAAAGAATCATTTGAAAAGGTAAGACAAGAAAAACATGCCGAATGGATTGACAAAACAAAAGCTGAAGACGGCTCTATTAAATACATGTTTCGCATTTTACACCCTCTTTCAAACAAAAAATACATTTTAACAGGCTATGACGTTACCGAATTAAAATTAGCCGAAAAAGAAAAACAGCAATACATTAATGATTTGGAAGAAATGATGTTTATTACTTCACATAAAGTAAGACATCCTGTTACCCAAATTATGGGAATATCCAACTTATTAGATGACTTTCTTGTGAATGAAAAATTGTTAACTGAAGAAGAGTTAATTAAAATAGTGGGATATATCAAAACATCTATAAATTCTCTAGATGAGTTTACCAAAGAACTCACCACTTTCATGTACGACACCAAGTCAAAAAATGACAAACTCAACCAGTAAACGCAAATCAATTCTATAAAAAAAACCAGCATTATGCTGGTTTTTTTTATTATTATTCAACTACTGGATTCAATTACTTTCTTGGGAATGTAATTTTGTCACCTACAGGTAAACCGTTATTTTTTGCCAACACACCACACATATGAAACAACATTCGTGCACCTACATTGCCATCCCAATCCGTATCCCCAGGAGCAACTTCCACCAAGTCAAATCCTATTATATTTTTACCACTCGCGGCTAGTTTATTGAACAAATAAGTAGCTTGTTCAAATGAAAAACCACCTGGCACTGGCGTACCTGTATTAGGACTATACCATTGATACAAACCATCTATATCAAAACTGATACAAACTTTTTGAGGCAAAGAGGCTATAATAGCATCACACTGCGTTTCCCATGATATACCTTTAAATGCTTCTGCTTGTAAATCAGCACTCGTATTTACCAAAACCCTTCCCATTTCATTTTCCACAACACTTACTTCTTGCTCACAAAAATCACGAATCCCTACTTGAGTGATTTTAGTGATTTGTGGAATCTGTAATGCATTATACATTATTGAAGCATGTGAATACGTAAATCCTTCGTAGGCAATTCTCAAATCCATATGAGCATCAAGATGTAATATACCAAAATTATCATGTACCGTTGCTAAAGCTTCATAATATCCCAATGGAGTAGAATGATCACCACCAAGCAACACTACCTTTTTCCCTTGTTGCATCCAATACAATACTTTTTCTCTAACTTCGGTATGCAATTCACGACATACGGTGTTTATTTTATTCAAATCTGTCTGTAAGCCAGGATGATTTTCAATAGCTTCCCCATTTTCTAGCATTTCAATTATAGGTTGTGCTAAAGCTTTATAATTTTCTGAATTAGCGGCCCAATGAATAGGAGCCTCGTCCATATAAATCCCCAACTTCCATAGCTCGGGAAAATCCTGATGATTTAAATCAACTTGAAAAGAAGCATCAAGCACTGCTGAAGGTCCTTCAGATGCACCTGCTCCATAACTAACCGTTACTTCCCATGGCACAGGAATAATAATGATTTCCGATTGGTCTGCTGAAAAGGGCAATCCAAACACAGTAGCTTCTGCTAATCCCGGTTGACTTGGATCAAAATTGTCAATAATTTGTTGTTTCGTCATTATAGTTTGAATTACAAAGTGGCAAATGTACAAAGTGAAATTTTATTAATTACTATCCAAACAAAAAACCACAATGAAATTTCATTGTGGTTTTGATAGTAGTACAAGTAAGAATTCTTATTCTTTAATAAATTTATAAGTAGCGTTTAATGTAGTAAACTGAATAGTATAAACTCCTTTAGCCAAATTAACTATGGAAATACTTTCTTCAGTACCCGATAATTTTTTAGTCATAACTATTTGTCCTAAAACATTGTAAATAGTTATATTTTCATTTGTATCAAAATCTCCTTTGACATTTAAAACAGTTGTAGCCGGATTTGGATACAATATAATATTATTTTTGGTCACATCATTTACTCCCAAATAAGGAGTGATTGTTAATTGAAACGTTCTTGTTACAGAGGTTCCACTAGTAGCGACCATTGTAATGGTATATACACCTGGTGCTAATACTGTACCAACAATAGGAGTCTGCGTTAAAGTAGCTGTACAGTTAGCCACTATTGGGTTTGCCAAAGTAGCATAACTAGGCAAAGTATAGGTATTAGTAGCATCCGCTTGAACTGTTTGATTTGAAATAGGAGCCATACTTAATGGCAATGCCGTTAATGCATATCCTGCCGCATTAAATTTGGTTGTCATAGTTTGTATATCCGCGCAAGGGTAATTCATATTTATAGCCGCTTGTCTAACTGCAGTAGCTGCTGTTTTCTGATTTGACGTACCATTTGTTAATGCTAAACCTTCTAAAAAGGCAGTATCCATTTTAGTTCTACCAATTACATCAAATATTTTCATTAAGGCAGTAGCCCAAATTTGACCGTATTCATGGATCTCAGTGTAGGTTGCGCTTGTTTGTGGATAGGTACGGGTATAATTTGTTACACGGCCATTCCACCATTCATTATGACCATCCCAACTAAACACCCAGTTGTAAGCGGCATCAGTTGAGGTCCATTGATTCAAACTTCTACTGTAGGACATAGCCCAGTAATCACCACTTCCTTCACCAAGTCCAGTTGAACTAGATGAATTTCCTCCTGTAATCCAATCATGCAAACCATGACCTAATTCATGTAATATCACATCCGCATCTTCTGCATCATCAACACCGCCTTCTCCAAAAGTTAATGTCCCATTAGTATAATAGGAATTATCATCTCCATTAACCCCTGAAGGATCAAAATATAATACACCTCCATTTGTCAAAGGCACACAAGAAACACCTAACGTCTCATTAATGTAGCGCAAACTGTTATCGATATGATAAAACGCATTTACTGCTTCAAACCCATCTGCTGCTCTAGTAAATAAAAAGTTTGGATTTGCTTGTGTAAAAAGCCCTTTATTAGGAGCCTCTAATTCTTTAATTTCCGCATAACTGCTTTTTAATTTATAAACCCCAGCAGTTAAATCAATTTCAGGCAAAGTCACTAAAGTTCGTGCAGCGTCTAAAGAAGTGTTTGTAGCATCTGTATCATTTGGATAAGTCCCTGAAGCTGGTGATGAATAATTTCCTGCATAAGCAGCATGTGCTTGAGATAAGGGGTCTGGATTAAATACATATGCAGTACCGCCCACAAAATTAGTACTTAATGTACTCTTTTTATTTTTCTCTTTTTCTTTATTCTTAGATTTATCTTGGTCAACTACTTTATTATGATAATATACTGCAATATCTTTTTTGCTCAATATTGCACTTGTATTTGCATCTACAATTACTTCCCAACTACCTGTCAAATCATGGGCATTGGTTATAACTCGATAGACTAACTTTGTTACACCATCCATATTTTTCACACCAAGCTTAGCCTCTTGAAATGTGATAAAGTCTTTAAAACGCAACTCATTATTTGAAATGGCAATTGCGGCACTTTTAGTGATAGCAGGAGTTGTATTGATATTTGCAATTTTTTCATCATAGCTATTTGATGAAAAGGCAACTTTATTTTCATTTGAAAAATTAACAACAATCTCTGAACCAATTACAGGAACATCATGTAACATTTGTTGAAAACGCAAGGTTTCTCCGGCCAACCCTTTTCTAACAAAAGACAATGTAAAGGTATGGAAAGGTTGAATATTCAATTCTCTTGAATTGGCCTTAATCCATTCTTTAGCAGCGCTTTCATTTGAAGAAAATTGAGCAAAACTGGTAAATGAGAATACAACTGACACTACAAAAGCAACAAGTAATTTAAATTTCATTTTAGTATATTTTTGGTTTTTGGTATAATAATCTATTGCAAATCAACAAATTGTTTTTAAAAAAACAAAATTAATTCAGTGTTAAAATGCCTTGTTTTAGTATTTGTCCGAATTCATACATATCTTCGTACGAACAATAAAATGGGGCTGGTGCTAAACGGATTACATTAGGCTCCCGCCAATCTGTTATCACACCGTTTTTCATTAAATACTCAAACAAATTTCTACCTTGACCATGTAAAAACACCGAAAGCTGACAAGCTCTCTCCAATGGGTTCTTTGGTGTGATTATTTCAAATTGAGCAGAAGGAAGTTCGCTATCAATTTCATGCAATATAAATTCCAAATAGGCTGTCAATTGATTTCTCTTTTCAATTAATTTAGGCATACCCACTTCAGCAAACATATCCACTGATGCTAAATAAGGTGCTAGTGACAATATGGGCAAATTACTTATTTGCCAACCATCGGCCCCCACAATTGGATCATATTCGGGTTCCATTTTAAATCGACGCTCCTTATTATGTCCCCACCAACCACCAAATCGTGCTAGTTCTTTATTGGCATGGTGTTTTTCATGAATAAAACAACCTGACGCATTTCCGGGTCCCGAATTCATGTATTTGTAACTACACCAAGCCGCAAAATCAACATCCCAATCATGAAGGTGTAATTCAATATTACCTGCAGCATGAGCTAAATCAAAACCCACAATGGCTCCTACTTTATGCCCTGCCTGAGTTATGGCTTGCATGTCAAATACTTGACCCGTATAGTAATTAACGCCACCTAGTAAAACCAAAGCCAACTCATCACCTACTTCTTCAATTTTGGATAAAACATCTTCCAATCGTATATTATGCTCACCTTCTCTTCTTTTTATTTCTACTATAGCTTCTTCAGGTTTGTAACCATGAAAATGTACTTGCCCTTGGAACATATATTGATCAGATGGAAAGGCTTTCTCCTCACAAATAATTTTGAATCTTGTTTTTGAAGGTTGATAAAATGACACCATTAGCAGATGTAAGTTTACCGTTAATGTATTCATTACCGTCACTTCAGAAGGTTTAGCTCCTACCACTTCACTTAATGGATTCGCAAATCTTTCATGATAATCCCACCAAGGTTTATTAGCATAAAAATGACCTTCTACAGCTAAATTAGCCCAATCATTCATTACCTCATCAACGTAGGTTTTAGTTCTTTTAGGCTGTAATCCAAGAGAGTTTCCTGTGAAATAAATCACATTTTTTTGATTGTGTTGTGGAAATATAAATTCTTCTCTATAATTTCTCAACGCATCTTGAGCATCGAGTTTTTGTGCAAATTCGCGTGTATTTTGAAATATCATCTTTATTAATTTGAAGCGTAAAAGTAGAAAAAAGTGCAAAGAACCAAGAACATTGGCAAAGAAATTTAATCTTGAGTAGTGCAAATAAAAAACCCAACAGTACCTGTTGGGTTTTTATGATTTATTACAATTTGAAATTATATAATCAACATCGCGTCTCCATAGGAATAGAAACGGTATTTTTCTTTTATAGCTTCTTCATAAGCTTTCTTCATTAAATCATGTCCACAAAAAGCAGAAACCATCATTAACAATGTTGACTTTGGTGTATGGAAATTGGTTACCATACTATCGGCTATACTAAAATCATATGGAGGAAAAATAAATTTATTAGTCCAACCTTCATACGGATTTAATGTTCTAGCGGAAGACACCGAACTTTCAATAGCACGCATAGAAGTAGTCCCAATACAGCACACTTTTTTCTTTTTAATTTTGGCATTATTTACCGTATCACAAGCTTGTTGGGTTACAATAAGCTCTTCCGAATCCATTTTGTGTTTTGACAAATCCTCAACTTCTACGGGATTAAAAGTACCTAAGCCTACATGTAATGTTACTTCAGCAAAGTCGATTCCTTTAATTTCTAAACGTTTCAACAAATGTTTAGAAAAGTGCAAGCCTGCAGTTGGTGCTGCAACAGCTCCTTCTTCTTTGGCATAAATTGTTTGGTATCGTTCTGCATCATCTTCTGTTACTTCACGATTGATATACTTCGGAATAGGAGTTTCTCCTAATTCGGTCAATTTTTTTCTAAACTCAGTATAAGAACCATCATATAAGAAACGTAATGTTCTTCCTCTAGAAGTAGTATTATCGATTACTTCTGCCACCAATGAATCGTCATCACCAAAATATAATTTGTTTCCAATTCTAATTTTACGTGCAGGATCTACTAATACATCCCACAAACGTTGTTCTGCATTTAATTCTCTCAACAAAAACACTTCAATACGCGCGCCAGTTTTTTCTTTGTTACCATACATACGAGCAGGAAAAACTTTGGTATTGTTCAATATCATGACATCACCATCATCAAAATAATCGATAATATCTTTAAACAATTTATGTTCAATTGTTTTTGTTTTTCTGTTTACGACCATCAATCTTGATTCGTCTCTGTTTTCTGCGGGGAACTCTGCTAATAACTCAGCAGGGAGATTAAACTGGAAATGAGATAATTTCATGTAATTTTCAGATTTAAATATTAGTTTTCAGACAACTAGTGCTGAACTTTTAAAGCTTGCAAATATACTATCGTGAGATAGGCGTTGTCAAGTAAAAAGGTGTTTATTTTATAAATTGGTTCTGAGAGACTGAGTTTAGTAGCTTCTTACTTTTTAATGTTCCGATATTTGAAACCCAATATGTTTCAAATTTTCCCAAAAAGGAGGATATGATTTTGACACCACCTCTGCATCCTCTATTGCAATTGAAGTTTTTAAAGCCATTGGAGCAAACGCCATTGCCATTCTGTGGTCTTGATATGTTTTCACAGCTACACCTGTATTAATACAATCACTAGGCTCTAAAGTCAAAGAGTCATCTGTAACCGTAATAAGTGCACCCAGTTTTTGCAATTCATTTTGCATGGCTAATAACCTATCGGTTTCTTTAATTTTTAAAGTATGCAAACCCTTTATATCGCAACCTAATCCTAACCCAAAACAAGTTACGGCTATAGTTTGTGCAATATCTGGGGAATCATTAAGATATAAGTGTATTGAAGCAGATTTAGTATGTTCAATTTTACGAATAATGATGCTGTTGTTTTGAAATTTGGTTTCTACACCAAAGACTTTATATATATCTGCCAAAATACTATCGCCTTGAAGGCTTTTTACTTTATAGCTCGATAATTCGATTTGGGTTCCAACCTTAGACAAAGCGACAATTGAATAAAAATAGGAAGCCGAAGACCAATCCGATTCTATGGTAAATTTTGAATTTTGAATGGTGTGTTGTGGTTGTACTATGATTCGATTTTCTATAAAAGATGTTTCTACACCTATTTCATTAAGTAATGCTAACGTCATTTTGATGTAAGGAACTGATGTAATTTTACCTTCTAGGGTTAATTCTAATCCGTTATCTAATTTTGGAGCTATTAATAACAAAGCTGAAATATATTGACTACTTACATTAGCTGCAAGCGACACTTTAGAAAGCACTAGTTTTTTTCCTTTGATTCGTATGGGTGGAAAACCAACCTGCTCTTCATATGTAATATCCGCTCCTACTTGTTGCAAGGCTTCTACCAAAATTTGGATAGGTCGTTCTTTCATTCGAGAGGATCCGGTTAGAACTACTTCTCTACCTTCTTGAATGGCAAAATAGGCTGTTAGAAAACGCATAGCAGTTCCAGCGTGGTGAATATCTATTACATCTTGATTTGTCACTAATGCTTTTAGCATCACCTCAGAATCATCAGAATTAGAAGGGTTTTCTAGAGTAAGATTAGGGTATAAGGCTTGGAGTAGCAATAATCTATTGGTTTCGGACTTACTTCCTGTTAATTTAATCAAGGCAGTAGAATGAACACTAGAATGTTTAAGAAGTAAATTCATTTTGATTGTTTCAAAGAGAAGCACAAAGATACACAGAGAAAATCTTCCTGCCTTACACTTCAATCTAAGTATTATTTGAGTTTCTCGTTATTGTGATGACGATCATGGTCACGATTGGTTTTTAAATCTAGTTTTTTATCAAAAGCCGCCTGCAAATCAATTCCCGTTTGATTGGCTAAACAAAGTACTACAAAAACCACATCGGCTAGTTCTTCACCAAGATCTTTATTTTTATCACTTTCTTTTTCAGATTGTTCCCCATACCGTCTTGCTATTATTCTAGCTACTTCTCCTACCTCTTCAGTTAGTTGGGCCATATTAGTAAGCTCGTTAAAATAGCGAACTCCGTGGTTTTTTATCCAATTATCTACTTCTAATTGTGCATTTTGAATGTCCATTTTAGCTCTTTTTTAGTATTATTTTTTCTGCTTGCTTACTAATAATTTCTTTGTAGAAATTCTTCAAGAAAGCATAATATTCAGGCTCCATAATCGCTTGATTGATGTCGAGCGAGAAAAGCAATTGAATTTGATTCCCAGTATTTGAAATGTTATATTTAAAATTTCCAATATTATCGGGCATAGCTACTGCTTTAGGCAAAGGTATGGATTCAACAATATATCCTTCCGGAATGGTAAAACTTATATTGTATTTTTCTTGATGAGGATAAACAAAATCTACTGGATATTCTCTTGTTTCTTGCTTAAAGGGATTTATAGTCATACTAAAAAACAAGAGCGGATCCACATACATTTTATCTCCAAGTAACGACACATTGTTTGACGAAGTAAATGAATAATTTTCAAGAATCGGTTTTGTCAATTCATTGCTGTTTTGTACTTCATAATCCACCACTTCAACACTTTGATATTTCTTTTCCAACATATCCAAGTAACTTTCTTTGGCAACACCATTATATTTATCTCTAAAAATAAACGCATTATAATCAAAGTATTGCTCTCTAATTTTACCCGAAAGTATCCCTTCTGGTTTAATTAAAGCCATTACATTCACAATATGTTTAGAATTTGACTTGGGCATTAAATCTATCTCCTCAGAAGTTCCATTTTTATCGATTGATCTTCCTTTAAAATTCAAAGCTCGTATTGGTAGCACTTCAGTACTAGATAATTTATTTGTAGCATCTAACAAATATGAAGTGTCATTAACTTTAACTTGGGCAATTACATAATTTAAAAAAGATTGATTTGGAAACAAAGCTAATCCGTTATCTCTTGTGCTCAAAACCACGGGATTAGCTTTTAACCCTGCTAATTTAAGCATGGAAACCAATATTAAATTAATTTCAGCCACATTACCCGTTTTCTCTTCATAGGCTAATTCAACTCCTTTACGAGTATAATAACCATAGTATCCATTCCAATTCATTCGGCTTTTGACATAATTAAAAACTTTGCTTAGTTTTTGCTCATCTGTATCAGCTTCCTTTAAGATAACTTTCAAATCATTAACAAAATAATTAAATTTTTCAAGTTCAACTCCAAAGGCTTTTTCTTCATAAATTGATTTCGCAATGTCTTCCCATGATTTTGCAATGTTTTTTGGAGTTTCTTCTGGCATTCGAATGGTTTCTAACTCATGCTTGACTTTACAGAAATAATTAGAAATATTATTTACATATTGTTCATTCTGCAATGCTTTAATATTTTGAGCTTTATAGACCGTTCGTATTTGCCTATAACTCATATTCATCGTGTGTTTATATTCATTATCATAAGACAACGAGGTGTTTTCTAGGAACTCTTCCCTTTTAACATCAACATATCCCGTCAAAATGCCTTTATAGATATAAAACTCAGGGATTTCTGTACAATATTCTGCTTTGGCTACAGGAATACTATATTGGAATTGAAAATCGGGGAGCTCTCTTAAATTTTCTGTGCGCAATTCATAGTTTATTTCGATTACAGAACCTACTTTAACATTTGGGAAAGACAATTTCTTTATACTCCAATTCTCATTTACTTTATCAATAAATTTACTTTCATTAGTCACTTTAGTCTTTTCAATTTTTCCTTCAACTAAATTGTAAGTAAACGCTTTTTTAATGGTAACATAATCATTTTCCAAATACTTATATCCCGTATAATAAGGTATTTCAAAATTGGCATAAGCTAGCCCTTCTTTTTTATAAATTTTAATTTTAATGGCAATTTGAGTAAACGAAACAAATCCAGCATTATAATAATATTTGAAATAGGTCTTGCCCTTTTTATCCAACACAATGGCAACTGAAGAGGAATCAGTAGCGTTATATTTTTCTTTTAGCTCATCAAGGGTCACTTTGTCTAATTCAACACTTTGAGCAAAAGTAATCACCGAATAAAAACCTATAATAAGGGTGAAAACGTATTTCATCTATATTTTTTTTAGCACTATTTTTTCAGTTTGTACAGCAACCATTTCTTTGAAGAAATTTTTCAATATCTCATATTTATCAGGATTTACTATGGCTTGGTTAATATCACAGGTGAATAACATTTGTATTTGATTTCCCGTATTTGAAATATTAAACTTGAAATTACCAATATTATCAGGCATACCAATAGCCTTATTTTGAGGTAAAGTCTCCACCACATAGCCTTCTGGTATATTCAAACTCACATTAAATTTATCTTGATGAGGGAAGATAAAATCAATCGGATATTCTCGCACCTCTTGTTTGAATGGATTTTCGGTTGTTGAAAAAAACAAGAACGGAGAAAAATACATTTTATCTGCAATAGTCTCTACTGCATTAGAACTAGTAAATGCATAATTTTCGATAATGGGCTTCGATAAATCCAATTTGTTTTGAAGAGCATAGTCGCTCACTTCTAATCCTTGATGCTTTTTCTCCAATTTTTCTATATAACTATCAGTCGAAACACTAGCGTATAATTCTCTAAAATAAAAAGCATTGTAATCAAAATATTGTTCTCTGATTTTACCACTCACTTCTCCAGTTGTAGCAATGGAACCCATAATATTTATAATGTCTTTTGAATTTGTTTTGGGCATTAAATCAATTAAAGCCGAAGAGCCTCCTTTTCTTATGATTCGTCCAAACCAATTTAAGGATTCAAATGGTAAAATATCGGGCACTGAATATTTACTAGTTGCATCTAATAAAACAACTTGGTTTTCCAATTCTAAACCAGCAATAACATAATTGAATGCCGTAATACTAGGATACACTGAAACACCATTAGAACGAGTACTCAATAAAACAGGATTAGCATCAAAACCTGCATAACGCAACATAGAAGTCAACATCAAATTAATTTCGGCCGAATTCCCTTTTCGATCTTGATATGCTTTTCGAACCCCTGCTTCACAATTAAACCTGTTGGTTCCATCCCAATTCATACGTTCTTTAACAAAATTAAAAATGGCAGCAACACGCTCTTCAGGCTTAGTCAAACCTGTAAGGGCTTGATCAATATCATTATCGAAATAACCTGTTTTGTTGAGCTCCGAACCAAAATCTTCGTTGTCATATATCTTCTTCACCACAGATTCCCAATCCGTAGAAAAATTTTCAAAGGGGCTATTGGGATATCGGGTACCTGCTAATTCATGAATTAGGGTTAATCTATAATTGTCAATATTATTTACAAAAGCTTCTTGTTTTAATGCCGGTACATTTGTCAACACATATTTAGTAATACTTTCATTAAACTCTAATGTAGAATTATGCCGAGCTGCTGCATGCCCATTAAGCCCCGGAACTGCATCTTCGACATAGGTGTAATCAAGCCTCCTCGACTTACCATCCTTAGTGATTTCAGGAGACGCTACCCCTTTAAAATACGTATTATACAGATAATACTCTGGAATACAGGTAGTGTATTCTGTATAATTCACAGGTATTCTTTTTTGGAATTCCCAATCGGGGAGGTTGTGAATATAATGTGATTTGATTTCTATTTTAAATTCGATAATAGACCCTTCTTTTACATTAGGCATAGTGAATTTCTTTCTCATCCAATGTTTGTTAGCTTTTTCATCAAACTCCCCATCACCTCTTAATTTGGATTTTTCAATTTTATTGTTCACCAAATTGAATGTGACTGCTTTTGAAACACCAACTTTTTCTGAACCTCGATTTCCACTATAATAACTTACTACCTGATCGGCTAATCCGTACCCTTCTTTTTTATAAATTTTAATTTTGGTAAAAATTTCTGTAACCAACTCAAATCCTTCTTCATGAGAATAATCAAAATGAGATTTACCAATAGTAAACAACACAGCTGCCGGAGCTGAAGTATCGGATGGACATACTTTTTCTTTTAATTCATCAATTGTTACATCTCCTAAATCATGACTTTGGGAATAGGTGTTTACTGTTATTACTGTTATAAACAGCATTGAATATAATGTTCTCATGTTATTGTGTTTTTGAAAGGACTACTTTTGAATTATCATTTTTGGCTATTAACTCTCTGAATTTTCTATACTCTTCGTATTTTTCTTTTACAAATTGACCTTTATTGAGAACCAATTTACGGAGGCATTTTAATTTTCCATTATTCAAATCAAGGAATTCTATTTTATAATACCCAAACTCATTCTTTTGTTCTATCCCATTGGGTTTAGCTTCTACTTTATAACCTTCAGGCAACACAATTTCAATTTCATCTTGATTGGTAAAGCCCCTTTGTATTTGAAAGGGAAATTCTCGAGTACGGTATTTTTTGGGGACTTCTGAATTCTGATCAAAAGCATTTAAGGCAAACATCAATTTACCAGCAGAGTTTTGAGCATAACCTTCAGCCTCAAACTCCAAATTTTCTTCAAACACTACTCCTTTAGAATCATCGCTTATATTTATCTTGTTAATTTTTAAATTATTGATGGTGTTAAATTCCTCTTTGTATTTTTTTACTTGGTTATCTCGGTTCAACCTAAGCTTGCCAAATTCATTATCATATGACAAACCTTTGGATGTTATTTTTATTTTACCCACTATATTACCTTCAGTATCCATTTGATATGTCCCATTTAATACAGTTACATTATCTTCCTCTGAAAATGTTTTCGTTTTCACTATTTCTCCACCATCTGGCTTTACAACTAAAGTAAATCTATCATCTGTAAAATCTCCTTGAAATCCAAAAGGCTGAACTTGACTGGTACATTCTAACCACAACATTTCTTTTGAAGTTGGCAATGCCAAAATCGCATGATTTCCTTGTGAAAAAGCAAAATCGGTTGTGAAATTTTTAATTTTATTTCCTGCATATACTAATGTAAAATACGATGGTATATTAAATATCTTCAATAAAGAACGCGTATAATTAGTTAGTGCTTTACAATCCCCGTACCCTAATTTATCAACGTCTTTTGCCAACATTGGTTTCCATCCTCCAATGCCAATTTGAATACTAACATACCTTGTTTTCTCTTGAACATATTTATAAATAATACGAGCAATTTCTACAGGGTCTTTCTCGTCTCCTACAATTTTTTTTATCTTTAATTGTGTCTCTTCAGGAATTTCCTCAGTATCTGCTAACAGTGCTTGATAATACCATTGTCCTAGCTCTTTCCAATTTAAAGCTGTTCCTTCCACTCCTTCAAGTGAAAATTTTTCAATTGCAAAATATACATATGGGAATATATCGTTACTTCCAACAATTAACTCTTCACGCTTTTTAGCAGTTAAATTTTTAACCACATAACGTATAGAAGATGAATTTTCTAGTTTCTCAATTTTATATTTAGCAGAAAAATTTATTTCCTTTTTTCTAAGATTTAGTTCTGGTTTATAATTTAAAACTAATTCTGAATATTCTGAACTTACCAAATACCCTTCAAAGGGTGTCCAAGTCGGAATAAAAGCGGTATTTGATGTTTCAACTTCAGATTCAAAAACCATAGTAAATGGATATGTTGTAGGCGTATAATCCAAATACAATTCCCTATTATCACTAAAGACTGAAAAACCATCTGCTACGCTCACATCTTTAAAGTCGCGTCTTTTATAGGTCTTCAGCTCTTTTCCAAAAGAATCATATACTGTGGCCTCTATTTTAGAAACGCTTGTACTCTTATCATAGTTTTCAGATAATTCAAGGTCTTGTAAACCCAATTCATTCAATACCGTAATGGCACGAATTACTTTAGTTTTCATTGCACTTCGTGAAGTAATGGAAATATCAATTTTACTGTATCGAACTACAGTATTTGCGTTTTGCTTTAAACTATCTGGGATTGTAAGAGCAGAATACGTTGGGTTTTGAGCATACGAACACGTGAATATAGCCCAAAAAATAAGATGAAATTGGATTTTCATTTGCACTAAGTTTCCTCAAATATAAATAAATTATATATTTATTTATAATCTTATTCCTTATTTTTTGTATCGATAATTAGTGTTACTGGACCATCATTAAGAAGTTCCACCTGCATATCAGCACCAAAAACACCGGTCTGAACTTTCTTACCTAACTCATTATCTGCTTGTTGGACAAACGATTCATATAAAGGAATAGCAGTATTGGGATGTGCTGCTTTAATATAAGAAGGACGATTTCCTTTTTTTGTAAGGGCATGAAGTGTAAACTGACTCACAATCAGCAGGTCACCTTTACAGTCTTTCAAGGACAAATTCATCACCTTGTTCTCATCTGGAAAAATCCTAAGGTTTGCTATTTTTGCTACAAGCCAATCAATATCTTCCTGACTGTCTGCTTCTTCAATTCCTAGTAAAACCAAAAGCCCTTGTTGAATTGCTGCTACTTTAGTTGCTGCTATCGAAACTGAAGCATGGGATACTCGTTGAATTACCGCTTTCATCTTACTTATGATTTTCGAGTATCGTCACTTGCAATTCGATCATCATTATAAATATCAGAACGATAATGTTCGTCATCGCCTTCTAGTATTTTCAAGTAACTGTTGTACCGAGACCAAGCTATCTTGTCGGAATCTAAAGCATTTTTGACCGCACAATGGGGCTCTTCTTTGTGCAAACAATTATTGAATTTACATTGATCTTTTAATTTGAAAAACTCGGGAAAATAAGCACTTATTTCTGTAGGTTCCATATCTACAATTCCAAAGCCTTTAATTCCAGGAGTATCAATAATTTTAGCATCAAAAGACAAATCATACATCTCGGCAAAAGTAGTGGTATGCTGACCTTGTTTGCTTTGTTCTGAAATATGCTTCGTCTTTAACATTAAGCTAGGTTCTAAAGCATTAACCAGAGTAGATTTGCCCACTCCTGAATGCCCAGAGAACATGCTTACCTTACCTATCATCTTAGCTTTTAACTCGTCAATTCCTTTTTTATCCTTAGCTGAAACTCGTAAACAGGTATATCCTATTTCAGAATAAACATATTGCAAGAACAATTGTTCTTCTAACATCGGTTCGTCAAAAGTATCAATCTTATTAAAAACTAAGACCGCCTCAATACCATAGGCTTCCGCAGTCACTAAAAAGCGATCAATAAAACTAGTTGTAGTTGGGGGATTGTTTATGGTAATTAATAGAAAAACAACATCAATATTAGACGCAATAATATGGGTTTGTTTAGACAGATTTACAGATTTGCGAACAATATAATTCTTCCTATCGTGTATGGTGTTAATTTGACCTATAGTTTCATCGGTGGATTGATCCAATTCAAAATCTACAACATCACCTACCGCAATTGGATTGGTACTTTTAATACCTTTCATTCTGAATTTCCCTTTTATACGACAATCATACATTTGATTATCGGCTGTCTTTACACTATAGGAACTTCCGGTAGATTTATATACTAATCCTGTCATCTTGCAAATTTACTTAAACCGAAACGATTTCGACAAAGATAAAAATAGAAGGCTTACGTTTATTATGTTACCTCCAAAAAAAAAGTTGCCATTGCTGGCAACTTTTAATTATTCATTTAAAATCATTCGACCTATTTTGTCTTTAGATTTTCTTGAAGCATATATGATGTATTCGTTTTCAGATTTTCTATAAAAAATCCCTGGTCTAATTACTAATTCATTTTTAATAACTTCTTCAGGGTCTTTTCGTGTGATATTTCCTTTATCATCAAACACAAAGAGTGTTGGAACTGCATTGTTATAGTTCGTCATTGATTTGATTTTTTCGATATCTGTTATTCCTTTATTTTTAACATTGTCATTAAATAGAATATTCAATTGACCGTTTTTATATATGGGAATAGCGCTTAAATATTCAGGTCCTTTACCCATTACTCCTAGTGGTATAGATAATGCTACACCTACACTGAAACTCCCACTACTACTTCCAGCGAAAAGATTGAATGTTGCTACTGTAATCGATGCCGCTTGTTCTTTGGCTACTACATTGCTCCACTCTAAAGAACCGTCTGGTTTTAAACAATTAACAATCATTTCGTTCATATAATAGGTAATTGGTTGAAGACCAAAAGGACCTATCCCTTGCTTTTGCCCTACGTATACTAACCTGAATTCAGAAATAATAATTATTCCTCCATCATTTTTTTCTACAATAGATTGTATTTCATATAAAGGCTTAACGTCTTTCCCTTTATTAGCTCTTCTTTCACCCAATAACTTTACTTTAGTTGGCATGTCAAACTCATTGAATTTAACATTTTCAGTTGTATTATTTACTAAGTTTACTGTGATATTGTATACCCCTTTTAATTCTTTGTTGGCTTTACCGTTATCGCGAACACTTGAATAAAAACCTACTAATTTCACATCATTTTTGGATGTAGCCATCATTTTACAATTGATAATTTCTTTATCAATTACATCAATTTTTACTACTTCTTTTTTGTAGCTATTGGCTTGTTTGAAAATATGTAATTCTACTTTTTCAACTTTTTCTTTTTTCTTTTTATCACGATACCCCTCATTAACAACTAAGAAAACATCGTCTTTGTTATTTACATCAAAATCAGATATGGTAAACTGATAATCTTTTTTATTATCATCATATGAAACCTTGTCTTCTGTAGCAAAAGTAGCCTTCATTGTTTCATCAAAAAGTTTGATTTCATACTTCATTGCATCTTCTTTTTCAAAAAGCGCCGTATGCATTACTAGTAACATTTGGTCATCGGGTGATTTTTTAAAATAAAAACCGCCTCTGTCAGCACTTTTAGCCACAATTGATTCAAACAAGGTAATCATGTCATTTCCTAAAATACCTTTTTCAGATACAGGGATTGCGACTAAAGTGAATTTTTTTTCTTTGCGATGAAATACACTTCCAATAACATACAATTTGTCATTCATCAAAACCATTTCTTCAAAATCTAAATCTTTATCATTCAATTCAGGAAGCACAATTGGATTTAATGCTATTTGTTTCATTGCTTTAGAATCAAATATTTTCAAAAAATAGTTTGATTTCCCTTTTAGAACTAATGTGTAGATTTTGTTATTGGCTTCACCAATAATTTTTACAATTTTACCAGTATCATCGGTAATTTCTTCACCATACGTTAAATCGATCTTATCAATTTTGTTTTGGGCATTAAGACTTATACCACTGCAAACAAAAAAAATAAAACCTAAAAAGATTTTTTTCATCTAGGTTGTTTTTTAAAGTTATTAATTGCTTTTTATTGTTGCGCAATGATACAAAAAAACCTACTGGAATACAGTAGGTTTATAAAATAAAAACAATTTTAACCATTGATTATTTTTTCTTGATGGCTGATACTTTCTTGATGAATGGCTTTGAATATCTTTAAGATAAACTCCTCACTAAGCCCTTTATCTTGACCATCTAAAATCATTTTTCCTAAAATTTCATTCCATCTTTTATTTTGCAATACGGCTACATTCTTAGCTTTCTTCAATGCGCCTATTTGTTCAGCTACCCGCATTCTGTTGCCCAAAAGCTCTAATAATTTACCATCTGCAATATCAATATTGGCACGCAGTTTAATCATTTCCGTATTATAATCATCTTCTTCAGTAGTTGGTTTTTTAACTTTTAAGTCTTGGCAAATTTGAATAAGTGCATTGGGCGTAATCTGCTGTGCAGCGTCACTCCAAGCATTTTCCGGATCAATATGGGTTTCAATAATCAACCCATCATAATTCAAATCCAAAGCTTGTTGGGACACCTCGTGTATCATATCCCGACGTCCTGTAATATGAGAAGGATCACAAATCAATGGCAAATCAGGGAAACGGCTTTGCAATTCAATGGCGATTTGCCACTCGGGGATGTTTCTGTATTTGGTTTTTTCATAGGTTGAAAAGCCACGATGAATTACGCCTAACTTTTTAATTCCCGCATTATACAATCGTTCTACTCCTCCTATCCACAAAGCCAAATCGGGATTCACCGGGTTTTTTACCAATACGATTTTATCTGTCCCCACAAGTGCATCTGCTATTTCTTGAACGGCAAAAGGATTCACTGTAGTTCGGGCTCCAATCCATAACACATCGATATCATGCTCTAAAGCTAGTTTTACATGAGCCGCATTGGCTACTTCTGTGGCCATTAATAAACCTGTTTCAGCTTTGGCCTTTTGCAACCATTTCAATCCAATTGCTCCAACTCCTTCAAATCCTCCAGGTCGTGTTCGAGGTTTCCAAATCCCCGCACGATAAATTGTGGCATCCGATTTCTTTAATTCATGAGCTATTTTCAATACTTGTTCCTCCGTTTCAGCACTGCAAGGTCCCGCAATCACTAATGGATGGGACAGCTTAAAATCATCCAACCATTTTCTGTTTTCTTTTGTAATATCCATAGCTTTATTTCTTACCGTTTAATATTTCTTTAATTCTATTTGTACTGTGCATTTCTTGATAAACCGCTTCATAATTTTCTGCTTCTAATAGTGTCTTAAATTGGGTCAAATTAACAATATACTCTTCTAAGCTTTCCAATACATGCTCTTTATTTTGTTTAAAAATAGGCGTCCACATCGCTGGTGAACTTTTGGCTAATCGAACCGTACTTTCAAATCCACTGCCAGCCATGTCAAAAATATCCCTTTCGTCTTTTTCTTTTTCTACAACTGTTTTCCCTAACATAAATGAACTGATATGCGATAAATGTGACACATAGGCAATATGTTTATCATGCGATTTTGGATCCATATACCGAATGCGCATTCCCATTTTCTTAAACAACTCCATACCGCGTTCTTGCAATTTAAACGTTGTTTTTTCTACTTCACAAATGATATTCGTTTTATCAAAAAACAAACCCTTAACTGCTGCTGATGGTCCCGAAAATTCGGTTCCTGCAATGGGATGGGTTGCCATGAAATTTCTTCTATTGGCGTGATTCGCGACTGCTTCACAAATGGGAGACTTCGTAGAACCCACATCCAAAACTAAAGTATCTTCACCTATAGCATCTAAAACCGAGGGCAAAATTACTAAACCTACATCAACTGGCACTGCTACAAGAACCAAATCCGCATCGATTAATGATTCTAGTGTTGCTTTTTGATGAATTAAACCCAGTCGAATGGCCTCATCCAAATGATTTTCATTGGCATCTATGCCATAAATTATGGCATTGTCGTATAAGGATTGAATGTCTAATGCCATCGACCCCCCTATCAAACCTATCCCAAGTATGTATACTTTCATTTTATTCTACGTATTATATGCGTTGAATTGCTTCTTGTATTTGTTCCTCTGCCACACAAAGTGAAAATCGAATATACCCCTCTCCGTTGGTTCCAAAAATAGTACCTGGCGTAATAAATATATGATGCTCTAGCAGTATTTTATCTATAAAGGTCTCAGAGTCTTTCATTCCCTCAGGCAATTTGGCCCAAACAAATAATCCAACCGAATGGGTGTCAAAAGTACATCCCAATTTCTCAGCCAATTTAAATATGAGACCCCTTCTTTTATCGTATCTTTCATTCTGCATTTGAAACCAATCTTCCCCTAGCTTTAGCGCTTCAATCGCACCTTTTTGGATGCCGTAAAACATACCGCTATCCATATTACTTTTTACCTTTAGTATAGCTTCAATCCAACGTGAGGCCCCCAATACCATACCAACACGCCAGCCTGCCATATTATAGGTTTTGGATAACGAATTGAGTTCTATTGCCACGTCTTTAGCACCTTCAACTTGCAAAATGGAAAGGGGATTATCATTGAGTACAAAACTATACGGATTGTCATTGACAATTAAAATGTGGTGCTTTTTACCAAATGCAATTAGCTTCTCAAACAATTCTATTGTTCCATTGGCCCCTGTAGGCATATGTGGATAAGAAACCCACATTACTTTTACTTGGGTCAAATCCAATTGTTCCAAAGCCTCAAAGTCGGGTTGCCAATTCAATTCTTCTTTCACATCATACAAAACCGCTTTGGCTTGAACCAATTCGGTTACAGAAGCATAGGTTGGGTACCCCGGATTTGGAATTAATACTTGATCCCCTGCATTTAGGAATGCCAAGGATATGTGCATAATTCCTTCTTTTGATCCCATCAAAGGCAACACTTCATGGGTGTAATCCAAGTCAACGCCAAAATGGGTTTGATAAAAATCAGCCATTCCTTTTCGCAACTCTGGCAGCCCTTGATAGCTTTGATACTCATGTGCTTTTTCATCAAACATGGCTTTATGAATGGCATCAATAACTGTATGGTTTGGTGCTAAATCAGGGCTCCCAATTCCCATGTTAATTACGGGATTACCCTCTGCTATCAATTGGCGTACTTCCTTCAATTTTCTGGAGAAGTAATACTCTTCCACTTGGCTTAATCTATCAGCTGTTGTAATCATAATTTCCCATTTTTATATTCTCCCAACACTTTAAACTTATGGGTCATTAATTCTATTATTTTGATTGCTTTTTCAAAATGCTTATACTTTTCAAACACCACATCCACAAAAAACGAATACTGAAAAGGTGTTTCTATTATGGGCATCGATTGTATTTTAGTCAAATTCAATTTGCAATTTGTCATGACGTTTAATAGGGTAGCCAAGCTACCTGGGGTATCCTCCAACTCAAATTTTAATGACGCTTTCGTTATGGAGTCTTTGGACCAAAGACTAGCTTCTTTACTAAGGATAAAAAAGCGAGTCCTATTTGTGTTTATGGTTTGAATTTCTGGCGCTATGATGTTCAAATCATACAGACTAGCAGCAACTTTACTACCTATAGCCGCAATTCCTTTGATTTGATTTTGACGAATTCGACGGGCTGTTTCGGCGGTATCCTTATCTTCCATTCGTTGGATATGCGGGTGTTTTTTTAAGAAATCCATGCATTGCAACAAGGCCATGGGGTGTGAATGTACTTCTTTAATATCGGCCAGACTTTGCCCTTGTAGCACCATTAAATTCTGAATGATATCCAAATAATATTCTCCTGTAATGTGCAATTCATTCGCATCTATCAACGCATAGTTGGGAATGATAGAGCCTGCAATCGAGTTTTCAATAGCCATCACAGCCCACTTCGATTGGTTACTCAATACACTATCCACTACGGCTTCAAATGACAAACATTCATCCACGGCAACAGCCTCTTGAAAATATTCCAAAGCTACTTGATGGTGAAATGATCCTTTAATTCCTTGTATGGCTATTCTATCGTTCATTTGATTCAAAAAAAAATCCCAACTTTCGTTGGGATTCATATATTGTATGTTACTATTTTATCGTTTCACATAACACAATACCAATCCCTTTTTCTGTCCGAAGAAGAAATAAAAGAAATAATTATAATAAGTGTTAAATGTGTTCATTGTTGCTATTGTGTTTGGCTAATATATAAAAATAATTTAGCCATGAGTACAAAAATGTATAAAATATTTAAGGTAACGTTTTCGTAAAATACCCCTTACTAGCGTTTTTCTACACGACTTGGTGTGTCTTTCCCATTAATAATACTTTCAGAACTCACCGCAATTGCTTTGATAATTTCGGTCATATTATCTAAATCCAAAGTAGATACCTCATCAGATACTTTATGGTAATTGGGTTCCGAATCCATTTTGGAGGTAGAAATTGTATGTGCTGGAACTCCTAAAGCCGCTAATGTTGCATTGTCAGAACGGTAAAACAAATTCTCTTGTGGATAGGGGTCTTCATAAAAATGAAAGGCTGTCCCTTTTAAATTTTCTTGCAAAATAGTTCCGAAATTGGATTTCTCAAATCCTGTGATGTAGGCTGAGTTCGTATTCCATTTGCTTTCGGTTCCAATCATTTCTATATTAAATAGTGCCACTACAGCATCGGGGTTGATGTGTTCTGAAAAGTAGGTTGACCCATAGCCCCCTTCTTCTTCGCCTGTAAATGCCACAAAAATTAGAGTTCTTTCATTTTGATTCAACGCTTTAAAGTACTGTGCCAAAGCAATAACAGCTGTAGTTCCTGAGGCATCGTCATTGGCGCCATTGTAGACTTTATCATCTCCCCAAGTATGCAATCCCAAATGATCGTAATGGGCTGAAAAAACAACATATTCATTGGGTTTAGACTTTCCAGGCAATACCCCTATGACGTTATTGGCTTTTTGTCTAAACTGGGTAAAGGCCTGCATATAGCTTCCTAAAGACTCATAATATCCCAAACCTATTTTAGAAAACTCTTTTGCAATAAACACAGAAGCCGAGTCGGCTCCAGCGGTAAAGACTTGTCTGCCCTGCATGGCATCGGAGGCCAAAGTGGTTTCAATACGAATCACTTCGTCTTTCAGAATTTCGGGTTTGTGTTGAGCTTGTAGACTAAGTCCTAAAAAGAGTACTCCTACTAAAAGTGGTTTCATATACTGCTGATTTATTTATGTGACGTAGGTAAATATAGGAAACTTTGCCAAACTAAAAAGAACGTTAATCTCATTAAAAAATCGAGGACACAACTATTTTTCTGTTTACATTTGCGACAAATAGTTCGTTTATGTCCATAGAAGTTCAAAATATTTCCAAAAGTTATGGTGCTCAAAAGGCATTAGACCAAGTATCTTTTTCTATAAAAAAAGGAGAAATTGTAGGTTTCCTAGGTCCGAATGGTGCGGGAAAATCTACGTTAATGAAAATATTGACCACTTTTATCAACGCCGATGAAGGAACCGCAGCTGTGAATGGGAATGATGTGAACCTTGCCCAAAAAGCCGTTCAACAATCGGTGGGATACCTACCCGAACATAATCCGTTATATTTGGATTTGTATGTACGAGAGTATTTAGCGTTTAATGCTGATGTGTATAAGGTTGCTAAAGCCCGTATAGAAGAAGTTATTCAACTAACAGGTCTTTCATCAGAAAGCCACAAGAAAATAGGGCAATTATCCAAAGGGTATCGTCAACGTGTGGGATTGGCCACAGCGCTTTTACACAACCCCGATGTTTTGATTTTAGACGAACCTACTACAGGTCTTGACCCAAATCAATTGGTTGAGATTAGAAATGTCATTAAAAATGTAGGCAAAGACAAAACAGTTTTCCTTTCAACTCACATAATGCAAGAGGTGGAAGCTATTTGTGATCGGGTTATTATTATTGACCACGGCAAGATTGTTACCGATAAAAAACTAACCAAATTGGTAACCGAAGAACAAGAACAACTGATTGAAGTAGAGTTTGACAAAAGTATAGATGAAGCCATCTTAGCGAACCTAGCCTACATCAAAACCTATAAAAATACAGGAGGCAATCATTGGGAGTTAACCTTTGCCACTGAAGAAGATATGCGTCCAAAGGTATTCGACTTTGCCCATGAAAACGGTCTAAAGACTCTACAAATCAACTTGAAAAACAAAAACTTAGAACAAATATTCCGAGAAAAAACAAAGAAATAAGGGTTATGGGTACACAATATGCCCCATAAATAACTCTTGTATATCAACTAAAGTCGGGACTGAGTTTAAGATTAGATTTCCTGTACTGTTTAATACCCCCGTTATCTTTTGGACTGGGTGAACTATCATATCATTACTGCCTCTATGAAATACTTCTATATTTTGGGCCACTAAATTCTGGGCTTCTATACGGCCGTCTCCAAAATAGAAATTAAACTTAGCGGTATTGGTTTGTCCCGACAAATAGAACCGCGACACATTGTTGTTATTGATGGTAATCAAATCATTATTAAGTGCTAGTGTAAAATCACCTGTACCTGCTCCGGCTTCCCCATCGGCATCTTTATCAAAAGAAGTCACTGTTAGATTGGGGTAGGTCAATACTCCATTCGAACTGATATTACGTTCAGTTTTGGAATAGATTTCTTCTAAAGTAGGCGTAGTTACTAAGATTCTAGTGGTGCCATAGGCTCTAACCCAATTGCAACTCACCTGATCTTTAAATATCAATTGGGTGCCGTTTTGTTGTACTTCGACATTATCAATAAAATTGGCTCCTGCTTCAATTTGCACCTTATATTCGGGGCCGTCGGTAATTACTACCTCAATTCCACGGTAGACTTTTATTTTGGTAAAGGCCGTTACAGGAATGTCTTTTAAAACCAAAGCACCTGTACTTTGCACACAATCACTTGGCTTTTCACAAGCAATCAAAACCAAAACCAACATCACTACACTTAGTATCTTTTTCATCTTCTTTCTGTTACAGTCTAACACCAATTCCAAACTCTATAGCTTCTGCTAAAAACATATGTGTCTTTATGGTAAAACTACTAAACCATTTGTCTGACATATAATACTTAACCCCTATGCGGTCATAAATAGCCACATCCTTCTTGAAGGGTTGGTATACATAATACCCCAATTGGGCTTCCAAAGAAAGTTGATTCACGAACAACTCATGCCCTACAAACACTCCCACTCGTTTGAAATCGGTATTGGGATCAATATGTTTATCGGGATAGGCAACCGAATAGTATTTGATGTATTCTTTAAAAGAGTTGGTGACAAACAATTCGGCTCCTAGTTGCAGGGCTGACTTACGGTTCAATCGTTTGTCGGCATAAAAAGCTAGATGATAAAAGGGGCGTTGCCCACTTCTAATGATGGGACTTTCATTAATACCTGTTCGGAAAACCAAATTGTATCGAATGGGTTCGGAGAAGATATTCGACACGCGCGTGGTATCATTTACTATGGTCTTTTTGTCTTCTAGATTATAATTCAACCCTACATTCAACATATAGGTATTGATACCGCTATTGGGGGATTTGAACCGACCATTGGAATAATGCGTAAACAACATACCGGCATGAAAACCAATAGGCTTTAGTAGTGTTTGATTATCATAAGTTATTCCAAAATTAGTATTGTCTAAGACTGGCGTTCCAAAAGATTTATTCTTGCTGTTATTGACTTTATCATAGGGATTCGTTACCAAGGCAACCCCTTGTAGTATGCGCAATTGCAAGTGGCGTTTTAAAAAATAAAAGTTGTAGAAAGCTCCTAGTGCATAGCCTTCCCCTAGCGGTTGACTTTTAAAGTCTTGGTACAAAAAGTAGTACCCATAATCGGGGAAATTAAAGGCACGATGCCATTCTTTTGCACCATGGGTTTGTGCCACATAGCTAAGCATAAAACCTTGAGGATGTCCTTCAATAAGATGAAACATATCATCTTTATGAGGCAAAATATTCCCTCTTAAATAGGAAGCCTCTACCGAATAGGTATCTGAGTGTTGTGCCCAAGCCCAACTGCTTATTAGAAGAAAAATAGCGTATAACTTCCTCATCATTCGAATTAAAAACGCACAAATATACTAGAATATCGTTTGGCTCAACTATTCTAGATTTGATACTGTGGAAACTTTTAAAAAACGGTAGACGCTATAGCTTTAATGTTTTCGGCTTTTCCCATCGAATAGTAATGCAATACCGGTATACCCGCAGCTACTAATTCTTTGCTTTGTGCGATACACCATTCAATCCCTATTTGTTTGACTTGGTCATTATCCTTAGCCTTTACCACAGCCATAATCAAATCATCGGGTAGTTCGATGCTAAATCGGTGGGGAATCAAATTCAATTGTTTCTTGGTTGCAATGGGTTTTAGCCCTGGGATGATAGGTACTGTAATCCCTGCCGTTCTGCATTTATCCACAAAGTCAAAAAACTTTTTATTGTCAAAAAACATTTGGGTAATGATGTAATCGGCTCCATTTCTGATTTTCTCTTTCAAAAAATGGATGTCGCTATCCAAGCTTGGAGCTTCCATGTGTTTCTCGGGATAGCCTGCCACACCGATACAGAAATTCGTTTGTGCTGAGTTCTTTAGGTCTTCATCTAAATAAATTCCTTTGTTCAGATTATTGATTTGTGTCACCAATTCGGTTGCATATTCATTGCCATCCTTTTCGGGTTTGAAATAGGTTTCATTCTTCAACGCATCACCCCGAAGCGCCACGACATTATCGATACCTAAAAAATCCAAGTCGATTAACAAGTTTTCGGTATCTTCTTTGGTAAAGCCACCGCATAAAATATGAGGTATGGCATCTACATTGTATTTGTTTTGGATACCCGCACAAATACCTACGGTACCGGGACGTTTCTTTACAATTTTCTTTTGCAAGAGTCCGTTTGGTAATTCTTTAAACTCATATTCCTCTCTGTGATAGGTTACATCTATAAACGGAGGGTTGAATTCCATTAAGGGGTCTATACTATCAAAAATAGATTGGATATTTTGCCCTTTTAAGGGTGGCAATATCTCAAATGAAAACAATGGTTTTCCGTTGGCGTTTTCTATATGTTGCGTTACTTTCATTTGTCTTAACTATGAGTGGTTTGTGGGCTGTTGCTTTTATTAGTATTCGGATAGGTTTGGGCTCAACCATTTTTCGGCTGCTGTTGTGCTTATATTTCTTCGTTTGGCGTAGTCTTCTACTTGATCCTTTTTTATTTTACCCAAACCGAAATACTTGCTTTCGGGGTTGGCAAAATAATAGCCTGACACCGAGGAAGCCGGCCACATCGCCATGCTTTCTGTTAGCTTCACCCCAATGGTTTCTTCCACTTGCAATACTTTCCAAATGGTTGGTTTTTCTAAATGGTCGGGGCAGGCGGGATAGCCAGGAGCTGGTCGAATGCCTTGGTATTCTTCGCGTATTAAATCTTGATTGGACAGTTGTTCGTGAGCGGCATAGCCCCAAAGTTCACGACGCACTTTTTGGTGTAAGTATTCGGCAAACGCTTCGGCAAAACGATCTCCCAACGCCTTAACTAAAATGGCATTGTAATCATCCAATTGGCTTTCAAACGCTGCTGCTTTCTCGTCTACTCCAAAACCAGTAGACACACAAAAGCATCCTATATAATCTTGTATTCCAGTTGATTTGGGTGCGATGAAATCGGCTAATGCGATGTTGGGAGCCCCGGCTGTTTTTTGAGATTGTTGGCGTAAGGTTAAAAAGGTTGTCGGTTGTCGGTTGTCAGTTGTCGGTTCTGAATACACTTCAATATCGTCGTCATTTACTTGATTGGCGGGGAAGATTCCGAGTACCCCTTTGGCTGTAAACCACTTTTCGGATACGATTTGGGCTAGCATTTTTTGGGCATCCTCAAACAAAGCTGTGGCTTGTTCGCCTACCACTGCATCGGTTAAAATGGCGGGATACTTACCATACAATTCCCAAGAATTGAAAAAGGGAGTCCAGTCGATGAAATCCACCAATTCGTCAAGAGAAACGGAAACCGTTTGAGTTCCAATTCGATTGGGTTTTACGGGTGTATAGTTGTCCCAATCCAATTGCAATTTGTTTTTACGGGCTTCTTCAATAGACAAGAAATTCTTATCCCTGCTTCGGCTCAAATACCCTTCTCGAAGGGCGTCGTATTCGGCACGAACGGTTTTCGCATAGGCTTCTTTGGTTTCCTTTTGGAGCAAGTTACTGGCAACAGTTACCGCACGGGAGGCATCATTTACATGCACTACAGTGGCTTGGTATTCGGGAGCAATCTTCACAGCGGTATGTGCACGCGATGTGGTTGCTCCACCAATCATAATAGGAATGGTAATCCCCAGCTTCTCCATTTCTTTAGCGAGGTACACCATTTCGTCAAGCGAAGGTGTAATCAAGCCGCTCAATCCGATAATATCAACTTGTTCGCGAATTGCAGTCTCTATGATTTTCTCGGGTGGTACCATTACCCCTAGGTCAATGATTTCAAAGTTATTGCAGCCCAATACTACGGCTACTATATTTTTACCAATATCGTGTACGTCCCCTTTTACCGTTGCCATCAATACTTTTCCGGCAGAGGATGATTTTCCATCTTTTTGAGCTTCAATGTAGGGCAGCAAATAGGCCACAGCCTTTTTCATGACCCGTGCCGATTTAACGACTTGAGGCAAGAACATTTTGCCGCTACCAAATAAATCCCCTACGACATTCATACCTGCCATCAAATTGATTTCGATGACATCAATGGCTTTGGTGGCTGCAGCTCGGGCTTCTTCTACATCTATTTCGATAAATTCGTCAATTCCTTTAACTAGCGAATGTGTTAAGCGCTCTTGTACGGTGCCATTGCGCCATTCTTGAATTGCTTTATCATTCACCTTGTAATCTCCTTTGAAGGATTCGGCTAAGTCTAGTAAGCGTTCGGTGGCGTCGTCTCTTCTGTTGAGTAATACATCTTCCACATGTTCTAATAGAACGGGGTCGATTTCATCATATATCTCTAACATTTCAGGGTTTACGATTCCCATGGTCATCCCATTTTTAATGGCATGGTATAAGAAGGCTGAGTGCATGGCTTCTCGTACTTTGTCATTCCCACGGAACGAAAACGACACATTACTTACTCCGCCAGACACGCCAGCATGGGGAAGATTTTCTTTAATCCATTTGGTTGCTTTAAAGAAATCCAACGCATTCAATTTGTGCTCCTCCATTCCGGTGGCAACTGGAAAAATATTAGGGTCAAAGATGATGTCTTCTGCGGGGAACTGCACTTCATGCACTAGTATATCATACGAACGTTGGCAGATTTGAATGCGGCGTTCATAGGTATCGGCTTGACCGTCTTCATCAAAAGCCATTACAATCACAGCCGCTCCATAGCGTTTGATTAGTTTGGCATGGTGAATAAACGCATCTTTCCCTTCTTTTAGTGAAATGGAATTCACGATTCCTTTTCCTTGAATGACTTTTAATCCTGCTTCAATGATTTCCCATTTGGAGCTATCAATCATCACGGGTACGCGTGCAATATCGGGTTCGGCCGCAATAAGGTTTAGGAACTTCGTCATGGCATAAATACCATCCAACATTCCTTCGTCCATATTGACATCTATGATTTGGGCACCTCCTTCAACCTGCTCTCTAGCGACTGAAAGTGCCTCTTCGTATTTTTCTTCTTTGATAAGGCGAAGGAATTTACGAGACCCAGTAACATTGGTTCTTTCCCCAACATTAATAAAGTTGCTTTCCGGAGTTACCACTAATGGCTCCAATCCTGATAGCCTTAAATATTTAGTTGCTTCAGCCATTATATCGTTTCTAAAATTGTTCTTGGTTTGAATTCCTTTGCCACATCGGCTATTGCTTTAATGTGCTCTGGAGTGGTTCCACAGCAGCCGCCAATAATGTTTACTAAATTGTCTTTCAGATATTCTCTGATTAACGCTTGCATTTCGAGGGGTGATTGGTCGTATTGTCCGAAGGCATTGGGCAAACCTGCATTGGGATGTGCTGAAATGTTTAGGGTTGTATTCATGGCCAATCTTTTTAAATACGGCTTTAGTTGGTCGGCACCCAAGGCACAATTGAACCCGATGCTCAGCAACGGTATGTGTGCAATTGAGATTAGGAATGCTTCTACTGTTTGTCCCGACAGGGTTCTCCCTGAGGCGTCTGTGATGGTACCTGATACCATTATGGGAATCTCTATTTGGCGTTCTTCTTTTACTTCTTCTATGGCAAATAAAGCAGCTTTAGCATTGAGTGTATCAAAGATCGTTTCTACTAAAAGCACGTCTACCCCACCATCGATTAGCGCTTCTACTTGTTGTTTGTAGGCTATACGTAAATCGTCAAAGGTTACGGCTCGGAAACCGGGGTCATTCACATCGGGAGACATGGAAGCCGTTCGGTTTGTTGGGCCTATGGAGCCTGCCACAAAACGCGGTCTATCGGTGAATTCGTTTGCCACTTCCCTTGCTATTTTGGCCGATTGAAAGTTGAGTTGGTACACCCAGTCTTCGAGGTGGTAATCTGCCATTCCAATGGTTGTACCCGAGAACGTATTGGTTTCCACAATATCGGCTCCTGCTTCAAAGTACAGGCGGTGTACTTGCTTAACGGCTTCGGGTTGGGTTATGGAAAGCAAATCGTTATTTCCTTTCAACGGATGTGGAAAGTCTTTGAATTGCTGTCCTCGGAAATCTTCTTCTGAGAAATTATTGCGTTGCAACATGGTACCCATGGCCCCGTCTAGCACTAGGATTCGTTCTTTGATAGCTTCTTTAATTTTTGACATTCTATTCCTTTTTTACAAAAATGGATACCTAATTAGCCCGATGATTTGAAATGAATTGGACATTCGCCTCTTACGATTCAATGGACAGCGGGTATATGGACTGCACAAAAGCGCAAGCCATTTGCTCAGACACTGAAACAAGTTCAGCATTAGAGTAGTATAGGTTATCAGAAAGTTGAGAAGGAATCTCGGGGTTATCTGTTCTCAATTTAATGAGATAGAATGTAGCACCTTCTTTTGGCAAAGGGTTGCTAAGCTTTCAACGGGTCTATTCCCTCCAGCTTTCGTGATAACAAACAATACGATTATGAACGGTGCAAAGTAAGAACATAGAAATGGGATTTGCAAGCGAAATCATGAATTATTCCCTACAACGTTATCGTAACTTGACTAAAAAAAGTA
>JAHEHJ010000115.1 GCA_024644655.1 Flavobacterium sp. | reverse complement strand
GCAGAAGCGATTCGTGCAGGTAAATTAAAACCAACACAAATTGCTGAAGAAGATAGAGATTATTACTTAGAGCGTAAATATCCTGCATTTGGTAACTTAGTACCTCGTGATGTGGCTTCAAGAGCAGCAAAAGAGGTTTGTGACGAAGGCAAAGGTATTGAAGCAAATGATACTAACGAAGGTGTTTATTTGGATTTCTCTACTGAGATTCAAACCAAAGGAAAACAAGCGGCTTACGCCAAAGGGAATCATCACCCAACAGCAGAAGAAATCACTGCTTTAGGAAAACAATGGTTAGAAGAAAAGTACGGTAACTTGTTTACTATGTATCAAAAAATCACTGATGAGAATCCGTATGAAACACCAATGAAAATTTATCCAGCGGTACACTATACGATGGGCGGTGTTTGGGTAGATTATAATTTACAATCTACTATTCCAGGTTGTTTCGTAGCAGGAGAAGCTAACTTCTCTGATCACGGAGCCAACCGTTTAGGAGCTTCGGCTTTGATGCAAGGTTTAGCTGATGGCTATTTTGTATTGCCATACACTATTTCAAACTATTTAGCAGATGATATTCGTACTGGGAAAATCTCAACCGATTTACCAGAATTTGCAGAAGCAGAAAATAGAGTGAAAGATACCATCAACAAATTCTTATCAAACAATGGTTCTAAATCAGTAGATCATTTCCACAAACGTTTGGGATTGATTATGTGGAACAAAGTAGGTATGGGTAGAAATGAAGCAGGATTAAAAGCAGCTATTGAAGAAATTGCGGCTTTGAAAGCTGAATTCTATAAAGAGGTATATGTTCCAGGAAGTGCTGAAGAATTGAATCCAGAATTAGAGAAAGCACTTCGTGTGGCTGACTTTATTGACTTGGGTCAGTTAATGGCAATGGATGCATTACAACGTAAAGAATCTTGTGGAGGTCACTTCCGTGAAGAATATCAAGATGCAGAAGGAGAAACACTGCGTGATGATGAAAACTTCTCATTTGTGGGTGCTTGGGAATATAAAGGTGATGACATCACTCAATCTGAGCTTCATAAAGAAGAATTGAAATACGAGTTTATCAAAATTGCAGCTAGAAATTATAAATAATAGAATTATGTCTTCAGCAAAAAATATCAATATAACCCTTAAAATTTGGCGTCAAAAAGACTCTAAAGCAAAAGGACAATTAGAAACCTACACTTTGAATGAGGTTTCTACGGCAAGTTCATTTTTGGAAATGTTAGACCAATTGAACGAGCAATTAATTAACGAAAGAAAAGAACCTATCGCTTTTGATCACGACTGTCGTGAAGGAATTTGCGGAATGTGTTCGTTATTCATTAACGGACGCGCTCACGGACCAGATTCAGGGGTGACTACTTGTCAATTGCACATGCGTATGTTCAAGGATGGTGATACTATCTTTGTAGAACCATGGAGAAGTAGAGCGTTTCCTGTAATCAAAGATTTAGTGGTGGATAGAAGTTCTTTCGACAGAATCCAACAAGCAGGAGGTTTCGTATCTGTAAATACTTCAGGAAACACGATTGACGCTAACGCAACTCCAATTGCAAAAGACGATGCTGATAAAGCATTTGAAGCAGCAGCTTGTATTGGTTGTGGTGCGTGTGTAGCTACTTGTAAAAATGGTTCGGCGATGCTTTTCGTTGGAGCTAAAGTATCTCAATATGCATTATTACCACAAGGTAAAGTTGAAGCGACTAACCGTGTGTTAAACATGGTACGCCAGATGGACGAAGAAGGATTTGGTAACTGTACTAATACAGGTGCTTGTGAAATCGAATGTCCAAAAGGAATTTCATTAGAAAATATCGCTCGTTTGAATAGAGAATATTTAGTAGCAAGCGTTAAGTAATCTACTATTCTTTACATATAAAAACGCATTCCTTAATTGGGATGCGTTTTTTTATATAGCACTATTAAAATTTGTATTTTTATCACATGAAGATAGCTCTAATCCAAATCCCTTTAGTTTGGGAAAACCCAAAATCGAATCGGGCCTATATCGAACAAAAAATCAATACTCTTGAACCAGAGATTGATTTGGTTGTACTTCCTGAAATGTTCACTACGGGTTTTACAATGCGTCCAGAACGTGTTGCCGAGACGATGCAAGGCGAGACGGTATTGTGGATGCAATCTTTGGCGAAAGCCAAAAACTGTGCTATTACGGGGAGCTTGGTCATTATTGAGGAAGGAAACTATTACAATAGATTGTTGTTTGTTTTCCCTTCAGGAGAAATAGAATATTATAACAAACGTCATTTGTTTACTCTTGCGGGAGAGGATAAAAGTTATACTAAAGGAACCCAAAAATTAATTGTCGAATATAGAGGTTGGAAAATTTGTCCGCTCATTTGCTATGATTTGCGTTTTCCGGTGTTTGCTCGTAATGTGGAGCAATACGATTTGCTTTTGTATGTTGCGAATTGGCCTACTATCCGAATACAATCTTGGGATACGTTACTCAAAGCGCGCGCGGTTGAAAATATGAGTTATACCATTGGTGTCAATAGAGTTGGGAAAGACGAAAAAGACTATGATTATTCTGGGTATTCTCAAGTAGTTGACTTTTTAGGTAATTATGCGATTACACCACAGGAAACAGAAGGTGTTTTTTATGCCCAATTGGATAAAGAAGCCTTACTACAAACCCGTGCTAAGCTAGGATTTTTGAACGATCAAGATACTTTTGATTGGAAATAGATTAACCAACTTAGTTTTGGTTTATTTTCTTTTATTTTCTGCTTTCTTTTTTACCTTTTTCTTTTTCGGTTCGGGGGTGTAAGGAATACTTAAATCAAAAGCTTGAACCACATCCCAATTAGCACGTACATCTACTTCTTTAGAAAAATAAATTACTTCTTCAGCATATTGTTTTGCTAAAAAATTACCAGGATCGTAGAGGGTATTTTTGTTGTCGTCATAAATGGCGCGCAATGTATATTTAGCAGGATCCAACAAACTAAAATTCAAGTTGGTGTTTTTGTCTGTGTAGGCTGTAGCTACCGCATCTCCCTTGCTGTTTGTTAATTCTACGATAACAGGGAAACGTTTTACATTTTGTAGGTTCACTACTAAATTGCCGTAATCGGCAAAGGTTCGTGTGCTAAATTTAACCGATACACTATCATTCGATTTTTCGTAAAAATCAGTAACAGCACCTTTAGATAAACTTAATTTGTAGTTTTCGTCTTCTTCTTTCTTGAAATCCAAGTACAATAACTGATGAAACTCATCATATTCAGTAGTAAACGGAATGGTTTCTTTGGCTTTGTTGAATAAGGTAATCTTAGTTTTATCAATTTTAGTTAAAGGTGTAGCACTTACTAAAGCATATCGTTCCCTGAAGTTCAAGATTCCGGGTTGTGCCGCTTTAATACTAAGCGTATCTTTCTTTTGATCTCTTACTTTAAAGGTGAAATTAGTATGGTATTTGTTTCGAGTTAACTCCAAAGCTAACGAATCTGTTTTTACAGGTCGGTACCAAACTTGTAACGAATCTTTCTTTGGCAACTCAGTGATAATAGACGGTAGAATTTGCCCTTTATTTTTCAATACAATTTGGGGTCTGTTTTCTTTTAATTTTAAATTGCCTTCATAGCCCAAGAGCAATCGGTTTCCAGAAGCTTGTGAGGGTTTGAAAGCTTTAAAAGGTAAATTTTCTTTGAACAATTCCAACTCGTACACGGTATCATTAGGGACAGAAATGAATTGTTTGTAAAACCCAATTTTATCTTTTTTAGGATCAAACTTATTGTTGGAATTGTAATCTTTCATCGCTACCAAAAGGTATTTTCCAGCTTTCAAATTCTCTAAACGAAATGTTTTCAAACTATCTAGCGTATTAGTAACATAGCGAGGCATTTGCTTGTAAACAATAGAGTCGTTATAGTTTTTATTGACGTCATACAACATTACCGAAACGAAAGACTCCACGTCTTTGAAGTACGCATCTTTTACTCTTCCGCCAATGGCTAAGGAATCAATAGTTTTTCCAGTTGAAAAAATGTATTTGAACTGATTTAGAGGATTACCTTCATTGTTGTCAGCCATACTTTGGCCAAAGTTAAAACTGTAAGTAGTATCGTCCTGCAGCGTATCGTTAATCTTAATAGTGATGATTTTACTAGGAGTTACGGGTAAAATCAACGGCTCATTCTTCATGGGAGGCGAAATAATGAGTTGCTTTTTTAGGTCTTTTAATTTGATGAATTCGTTAAAAGTCAATTTGACGGTATTGCCCTTAAATTCAGCACTAAAATTTTTAGGAAAACTAGCAGTTAAGACGGGTGCAATAGTGTCTTTTGCTCCGCCTGTAATGTTGCCTCTTTTGGCACAGCTAGCCAAAATCAAGAGCAATAAAGCAGCACTGTATTTTAAAAAGGTCTTACCCATAACGAATTGAAAATTTGATGTCACAAAATAACAACTATATTTAATGGAATGGAAATTTTTTATCGAAATATTATGCTGTTGGGATTCGATGATTTGCTTAAAATTCTGTATTTTTAAACCGTAATTGAAGTGAATAGTATGAGAAAAATAGAACATATCGGAATAGCAGTAAAAGATTTAGACGTTTCTAACGCCCTTTTTGAAAAATTGTTTGGCGCACCGGCTTACAAAGCCGAGGTAGTAGCAAGCGAAGGGGTAACCACTTCATTTTTTTTGAACGGCCCCAATAAAATTGAGCTTTTGGCAGCAACCAATCCAGACAGTCCGATTGCGAAGTTTATCGAGAAAAAAGGCGAAGGAATTCATCATATTGCGTTTGATGTGGAAGATATTGTATCTGAGATTGCTCGACTTCAAAAAGAAGGCTTTGTGGTACTAAACGAAACACCTAAAAAAGGTGCCGATAATAAGCTAGTAGCCTTCTTACATCCAAAAAGCACCAACGGTGTTTTGATTGAATTGTGTCAGGAGATACCGCAGTAGTAGACTCACAATCAAGGCGTTTCTTGAAGGCCAAAATAGAAATAGGCTGTTTTTTTAAAACTGCCTTAAAAATAGTTGCGGCAAATTAAAAATAGTAGTAATATTGCACACTCTTAACCGGTCCTATAGCTCAGTTGGTTAGAGCACCTGACTCATAATCAGGTGGTCCCTGGTTCGAGCCCAGGTGGGACCACTAGTAAAATCAAGCCTTACAGAAATGTAGGGCTTTTTTTGTTTTTACAGGTCAAACATAGGTCAAACAAAAAGGTTTTCTCTATTTCCTTCAATGTGTTAATTTTCATTAATTTTGGTAAATGGAAAGCACAAAAAATAATCCTTTAGCCTACTTTGAATCATTAATAGTAAATAATGGGTTGAACTATTTACTTCAAAAATACCTAGATGATTTTATTGAACATTCTGATTATAATATAACCAGTGTAGATAATATTAAAGGAATTGTTAAATACTTAGACTACGACCAAGACGGAAAATATATTACTGAATTTGAGGCTCGTTTTGAAAATATATTAGAAGGTGAATTATTCAAGAAATATAATGAATCAAAAAAGGTAATAGATGAATCTGTAGCAGAGATGTCCAAATTAAACCAAGATTATATGAATTTCTTGATATTACAAGAAAAACAAATTCAATATATAATTAATAATGGAGAAAAACAGATTAATTTATTCCCCATACTGCTAAAACCCTTAAACAGTATTACAAATTATATAAATCAAAAATACCTATACGAAAGTGATAAAAAAATAGTATTAAACATCTCATTTTTAAACCTAGAAGAACCAAGTTGTGATTATGGCTCTGATGCACAAATAATTACATTTATTCTTGGATATTTAAAGAAAAATAATGAAAAAAGAGAAAAAATAATGTCCGATGAACAATATGATTTAATGGTTGGATATGTTAGGTCTTATGTAGATAATAACACACTTCCAGAAGTTAGTTCAAAACTTGAATCATTAAAAATATCCAAAGAACTTTTACGATTTACTTTTTGGGTTCTTCATAAGAATCTTTATACAACTAAATCAATTCGACCTAGTTTCATTCAATTAATGAAAGATATTTTTTCAGATTTTGATAATTGGGATTTCAATACTTTAAAAAGGAAGTTCGGCAATAAAGAAAAAGTTGCACATTATGCTAAACCTTTTATCCCTGAAATCATCAAAACTGAACTAAAACAATTAAATTAAAAGTGGTATAACCACTTTTTTTTATTTATAACCCCGAGAACCCTTTTGTAACCACTTTTTATTTTATTGAACCATTTTATATCTCAAGAAATTTGCGTCAGAAAAATAGGAAAGCCCTATTTAAAGACATAAATTTTTTTAAAATGGAATCAAAAATTCCCCAAAAGATCAAAAGTCATACTACGACTTTTAACCTATCCACTAGAGAGATATTGAATGTGGATGAAACTATTGTATACCTGCAATTAAGTAGGTCTTGTCTCTACAAGAAGACAAGTCAAAAGCAAATCCCGTATTACAAGCCTCCAGGATGTAAGCAAATTTATTTCCGAAAGACGGAATTAGAAGAATGGTTACTTAGCAACAAGATAAAAACTGTGGCTGAGCTAGAAACCAACACTAATAATTATTTAAGTAAAACTCCTAAATCATTGTAATTATGTTAGATGAAATTAAAATTTCGTTTTTAAACGGATGGAATTTAAAATGTACTTTCCTTGAAGGAGAGAGCACTCAAAAAGTTTATTTAGGAGTTGAAATTTATGATAGACCTTCAACTTTCTCTGAGGACGTTATCACAAATTCTTTCTACAGATCAAGCATAGATTACCAATCGGTTTTTAAAACCATAACTAAATTAAAAGACACAATAAATAGTTTTTTTTTAAATGAACATGTTTTATATGTTTTAACAGATGACAGTTCAGTTCAATTTAAATATCTATTATATAGTTTACAACAGGATATTTTTGGCATAGCCTTGAATAAGTATGAACTTGAGATGCGCTTTAGACAAAATGGACAGGAACCAATAGGTTGTGTTAATGATAGGAACACTTATATACTTGGCGACTTTAATTATTCCGTCTTATATAATAAGCATACAGTTAGTAATTTGAAACATGATGATGATTTATGTTTTGATTTTACTTTAAAAATTAAATTATAGCATAATGGCATCAATAAAAATAGTCTTACGGGACAAGCAGAACAAGGAGGGGCTATACCCTGTTGTACTTAGGGTTACTAAGGAACGAAAGGTTAAAATCATTTCATTAGGGATGGATTGTGACTTGCAAAATTGGGATGAGAGATCTGCTCAATTTAAAAAGAGTATGCCGAATTATATTCAAAAGAATATTATTCTATCGAATCTTAAGCAAAAAGCATGGGCAATAATTGACGGATTCAATTTAGAAGAAGTTGATTTTACGCTTACTCAATTTGAGGAGAAATTTAGAGGGAAAGAATCGAGCAAGATTACTGTGCTTGAATTTTGGGAAGAAAAAATCAAAGATTTAAACCTAGCAGGAAGAACTGGGAATGCTAGGGCGCATCATGATACAAAGACTTCCTTTTTTAAATATTGTAAAAATCAAAAGATTTTATTTAAAGAAATTACGGTAGAGGTGGTTGATAAGTACGAAACCCATTTGAGGGCTAATGGCTGTAATGATGGAGGTATTGGAGTAAGAATGCGTGAATTGCGCGCGGTATTCAATGATGCCATTAAGAAAGGAGTTACCCAAGAGAAGTATTATCCTTTTAAAATTTATAAGGTTAGTAAATTAAAGAGTAGTGGGTTTAAAAAAGCGTTGACTAGAGAAGAGGTTAGATTAATTGAAAATTTTGATGAAGTTAAATATCCTCATTTACGTGAAGCCAAGCATCTATTTGTGTTTTCGTATTATACTCGTGGTATGAATTATTATGACATGATGAAGTTAACCTGGAGCAATATAATTGATAATAAAATATGTTATTCTAGGTCAAAGACCAAAGGAAGATTCATTATTAAGATTCTTCAACCTGTTCAAGACATATTGGACTATTACAAAGAGGTTAATGTTAAAACAAATTATGTTTTTCCAATTCTTCTCAAGGAGGGATTAACGCCTATTCAAATTGAAAATCGCAAAGCAAAAAAGTTAAAGAGATTTAATAGTGACTTAAAGAAGATTGCACAATTGGTTGGAATAGACAAGCCAATTTCGAGTTACGTAATTAGGCATTCATATGCCACTAATTTAAAACAACTTGGAACATCAGTTGAATTAATAAGTCAGTCTATGGGGCACCAAAATGTGTCAATCACCTCTGCATACTTGAAAGATTTTGAAGACGACATCATAGATGACGCAAATGAGAGATTATTAATGGAACCAAATTCCACATATAGATTAAATCATGAAAGAAGATACTCAGCTTAACAACGCAAGCAATCCATCAGATCGTTTCCAATTTTCATTGCCTTTTTTTGAAGAAAATCTAAATAAAAAAGGTGAAAAAGAAATTAGTATTAGTAATCCAAAACTTATTCTGTTTTGGGAAAGCCTTGGATACAGGAAAGTAATAGAAGAGACGGGGAATTATATCCTAGTCAACATTGAGAAGAAAACTATTGTGAAAGAAGTAAAAGAACATTTGTTACGTTCTGAAATAAGAGAATATACAAGTTATATAAAACGTGCTGATGTTTGGGAACTGTTTCTCGAATCAGAATATGTTGTCAAAAAACATTTTGAATCATTTCATACAATTGATATGACAAGAAATTCAGGTGATGAAAACACAGGTTATCTATACTATCAAAATGTAATATTAAAAATCACAGCGGATTCAATTGACACTATTGAATATGAAAATTTTGAAGGATATGTTTGGGAGAAAGAAATCATAAAAAGAGATTTTATTATTTCTCAAGATGCCGAATGTGTTTTTGGTGAATTTGTTAGAATTATAGCTAATGATGAACCAAATCGATTAAAAAGCATCGTATCAATTATAGGATACCTTCTCCACTCATTCAAGGACCCTTCGTTCTCTAAATCAATTATTTTGATGGATTCGGAAATTGATGTTGAATTTGATGAAGCTAATGGAGGAACAGGAAAATCATTAATAGGTACAGCAATAGGTCAAATTGTGCCATCATTATTTATGGATGGTAAGAATATAAAAAGCCAAGATAAATTTAAATTGTCTGGACTGCAAAGTCATCATAAAATAATATTCTTTGATGATGTTAAGAAAGATTTTGACTTTGAATGGCTTTATCCTATTATTACTGGAGACCTGTATATAGAAAAAAAGTACAAAAATGCAGTTGTGATACCAAGCAAAGAATCACCCAAAGTCCTAATCACATCTAATTATGTTGTTAAAGGAGGTGGAGGTAACGCCGAGAGAAGAAGAAAAGTTGAGTATGAAGTTTCTACTTATTTCAAGAATGTACTCACCCCGAGAGAGGAATTTGGACACCGATTTTTTGATGATTGGGATAAAGAAGAATGGATAAAATTTGACAACTTTATGGTTAAAGCAGTTCAGTATTTTCTAAACAATGGATTAATTGAACCTAAGTCTATAAATATTGATTTTAATCGGTTAAAAATAGAAACTAGCCCTGATTTTATCGATTTTATGGATAATCTAATAAGTAAGTCCTCGTCTTCCGATATTCTGAAAATAGATAAAAACGAATTGTTTAAAGATTTTTTAGATACCAAGCCTAATATACAGGAACGGATTAGTCCTATTACCATTAAAAAGTGGATTGATAAGTATTGTGAATACTATCAAATCCCACACAATCATTACAAGAGCAATGGTAACGTTTATGTAGAATTAAATATCAGCAACATAAATAAGTAAACTAATACCTTGATAAAAGTAAAGAAGGAACTTAAAAAGTGACAAAGTGACTTTAGTATGTAAAAAGTTATTTTCAAACTTGTAAAAAAAGTTGAATTTTTAAGTTCATTCTTTACTCTTTTTATTTTTCAAAAAAACTTTTCAAAAGCAATTGTCACTTTGTCACTGTGATAGTTGCTTTTTCATTATAACCTATATAAAACTAAATATTAACCTTAAAAAAATTAAACAATGGAATTAAGAAAATCAGAAAGAAGTAAGGCTAAAATAAAGATGGCTTTACAAGGGCCTAGTGGTTCTGGAAAAACAATGAGTGCCCTTCTGCTGTCTAAAGGACTGACTAACAATGACTTATCTAAAGTAGCGATTATAGACACCGAAAATGGGTCTGCTGACCTGTATGCTCATCTAGGTAATTACAGTGTATTAACATTAGAAAATCCACATTCACCACAGCGGTACATAGAAGCTATTGATGTTTGTATTAAAGCAGGGGTAGAAGTCATAATAATTGATAGTACAAGCCACTGCTGGGACTATTTATTGGATTATCACTCATCACTTCAAGGGAATAGTTTTGCAAATTGGAGTAAAATTACACCGATGCAAAAATCATTTGTAGATAAAATACTAAACTGCAACGCTCATGTTATAGCTACAATGCGAGTAAAACAAGATTATGTCATTAGTGAGAAGAATGGTAAAATGGTTCCTGAAAAAGTTGGATTGAAAGCAATTCAAAGAGATGAAATTAGCTACGAGTTTACGGTTGTATTTGATATCGATAGCAAGCACTTTGCTTCTGCATCAAAAGATAGGACTTTGCTATTTGAAGGGAAACCTCAATTTCTTATTAATACACATACAGGCAAAAAAATACTAGAGTGGTGTAATAGTACATTGACTAAACCAGAGCTACAACAAAAAATTATAGAATGTATGACAATCAAAGAACTGACAGACTTGTACAATAACAACCTAGATATGGCAAAAACTGTAGAGCAAGATTTTGTAGAAAAGAAACACCTATTGCAGAATTTAACTTCAAATATTTATAAAAATGGAAACGGAACAACTCACTCTCAGTCCAATTAGCACAAGGACAGCTAATATAATACCTCAAGAAACACATAATTTTAGCTTTCCAGGTAATGATAGTCCAAAACCAAAATCTCCCTTTATAGAGGCTAATACGGAAAGTATTAGCCTTTCTCATTTAAAGGAGAAATGTGTTATACCAGTTTGGTCAAAAGACAACGAAATTACCCTTAGTCATCAAGAATTTATAGAAACTGCTTTAAGTGCAATTTCTACAATATTTCCCAATGAAACAATTAATACTCCTGAAATTAGAGTTAGTCATCAAATCAAAGGCAGAACACCTGATGCTTTGCACATACCTACCAAAGACCTGCAAGATTTTCAGCGAACTTCTTACTTTGAGCGTATGGCATTTATTATTAAGATTCCAGGTATCTCTGAAACTATTAATGGGAATAGGTTAGAGCTTACCATAGGTGGAGTTAGAGCTTACAATCAGGAAAACCTGTATAGCAAAAAGACTTATGAAAAATTCAAGTATTTTATTGGCTTCCAAAATA
>JAHEHJ010000110.1 GCA_024644655.1 Flavobacterium sp. | reverse complement strand
GCACGCTATTAATTGTGCGGAAGATGGTACTTTCATTACCGCTTTGAGTGATGTCGTTACCAATGCCATAGATATCGTTCAAGAATATTTGGACAAGGAAAGCGAAAGTGGTTCCCTTTAATTACAATTATTCTAGCTAATTATAAAAGCCCTTATAGTATACTGTAAGGGTTTTGTATTTGAAGGCATTAGGATTTGGATAGCAGGTTCATGATCTTTGCCACTATACAACACAGCAACTTTATACGTTATTTTAAAAGGTAATTGTATATAATTGCTGTATATCGCTACTTCATTCGCATAATCATTTGAGGAAAAACATGTCCTTTTAAACTATATTTAATTCTTGTGTACTAGTAACGATTAAAAAAAATCATTAAATTTGATTGGTATTCAAAAGCCTATCCTATGCTTAAAAGGTTACTTAACCCTTCATTTATAGATTCAGACACAAATCCGATTGGTGATAATTTGTATAAAATTATATTGGCAGTTTTACTTTTTGTAACCGTATCCTATTCTACTGCACTTTTATTTCAACACCAATTTATTACCCGCTATATAATGATGATTACTTTAACCAGTTTGGTTAGTTTAATCGCTGTATTTTTATTAAAAAAAGGGTATCCTAAAGTCAGTGCTTATTTCTACATCCTTAGTTTATTGTTTTTTATTATTGCCTTTGCGTGGACGGGAGGAGGAATTCAAGGAAACGGCATACGATTATTACCTATTTTAGTATTGATTGCCGGAATAACGATTGGACGTAAAGAAATCTTATTATTTTGTGTCATTGTTTCTTTAAGCACTTTTTGTTTAATAATAGCCAATCACTTTAACCTTCTCTATGTAAAAGAACCTATTAAGAATTCTGATTTTATCAATTGGGTCTATTCAACAACCTTTATATTTTTATTGTGCTTTGTGGAGTATATGTCGTTAGGTCGATTAAACAAAGCTTTATGTGAAGCTAAAGCAGAAATTGCTTTGCGAAAAAAATCAGAAGAAAAGTACCGACTAATTTTTGAATCCTTTCAAGATGTATACTATCAAACAGACATAGAAGGTAAAATACTATTAATCACACCCTCTGTAAAATATCATACTGGATATGAGGTTGAAGAAATTATTGGTAAAAATGTAAATGAATTTTATGTAAATCCTATTGAAAGAGAGTTCTTATTGAATGAGTTGAAACTTAGAGGTTCCGTTTTAAATTATGAATTAGACTTAAAAATTAAAAATGACAAAATGATCAATGTCATTATTTCATGTAAAATTCTTTATGATGAAAATGGAATTTTCAATACTATAGAAGGAACGATACATGATATTACCCAACGTAAAAATGCGGAAGTAATCATAAAACTTAAAAATGAAAAGCTAATCGAAGTAGCTTTTCTACAGTCGCATATCGTAAGAAGGCCTATAGCTAATATTCTTGGTGTATTGGATTTAATAAATAAAAACAACCCAGCTGACCCAATTAATTTAGAACTCTTACCAAAGCTTGAGGAAATATCCAAAGATTTGGATGATGTTATCAAACAAATTGTTCAAAAGACTAAAGAGATAGATGAAATGAATTAATTATAAAGACCCTTACAGTATACTGTAAGGGTTTTGTTTTTTTAGGGATACTATCCAATTAATCGTAACAAATTACTGTTTTGATTTATCTAGCTTTAGAAATAGAATTGAAGCCCAAATTAGAGTAAGATACAGTATCTTAAATTTATAGTGTGTGCGACGTGTGTGCGACGTGTGTGCGATGTGTGTGCGATAAAATGGCTAAAATATCGCACACATATCGGAGTCAACCCGTTAATATTACGCTAACAAATAGTTGTTAATACTAATAGTATACCTTTTCGATATATTTGGAAGTAGCCTTAATGATATATAAATAATTAAATAATTAGAATTGTAAGATATCAAATTTTAAATTTCTACTTTTATTATAATATGTAGATTTTCGCATTGTAGCTTTTTAAAGAATAAGGATATTAAATATTGTTTTTGACAACATAATACGATTTATGAATATCCGATAAAAAACTTCTTTATACAAAAAAACCTTTTCAAAAAAGAAAAGTTTTTTTTAGTTTCAGTCGTTAATGTATTAAATCCCTGCAATGGTTTTTATTTCATCTATAATACGTATTGCCAATGCATTTGCGGCTTCTTGCGTTGGTGCTTCAGTATAGATACGAATAATAGGTTCGGTATTTGATTTCCGTAAATGTACCCATTCGGTGGAAAAATCAATTTTAACCCCATCTATAGTAGAACATTGTTCGTTTTTATAGGTAGCAGTCATAGCTTCTAGTATGGCATCCACATCAATTTGAGGTGTCAATTCAATTTTGTTTTTACTCATATAATATTGTGGGTAAGACGCACGCAATTCTGCTACGGTACAATCAAGGCTGGCCAAGTGTGTTAAAAACAAGGCAACCCCCACTAGACTATCTCTACCATAGTGTAATTCAGGATAGATGATTCCACCATTTCCTTCTCCTCCTATTATTGCATTAGTTGCTTTCATCAATTCGACTACATTTACTTCCCCTACTGCACTGGCTTTATATTCACCTTGGTGTTTGGTCGTAATATCGCGTAAAGCTCTTGAAGATGACATATTAGACACCGTATTCCCTGGCGTTTTACTCAGTACATAATCGGCACAAGCTACTAAAGTGTATTCTTCCCCAAACATTTCACCATCATTGGAAATGAAAGCAAGACGGTCTACATCAGGATCTACTACGATTCCAAAATCAGCTTGTTCTTCAACTACTAATTTACAGATATCGCCTAAATGTTCTTTTAAAGGTTCTGGATTGTGAGGAAATTGTCCGTTGGGTTCACAGTATAATTTAACACAACTCACTCCCATTTGTTCCAATAGTTTAGGAATAATAATACCTCCCGAAGAATTTACACCATCTACCACTACTTTAAATTTGCGTTTGGCAATAGCTTCAGCATCTACTAAAGGAAGATTTAATACCTCATCGATATGGATATCCATATAAGCATCATTGGCTATTACCTCACCAAGATCATCGACTTCTGAGAAATTAAAGGCTTCGGCTTCGGCTATTTCTAATATTTTAGCCCCATCGTCCCCACTTAAAAATTCCCCTTTATCATTAAGAAGTTTCAAGGCATTCCATTGTTTCGGATTGTGAGAAGCTGTAAGTATGATACCGCCATCCGCTTTTTCAAGTGGTACAGCTATTTCTACAGTAGGCGTTGTTGATAAACCCAAATCAATTACATCAATGCCCAACCCAACAAGCGTATTGACAACTAAATTGTGAATCATAGGGCCTGAAATTCGAGCATCACGGCCAATTACAACGGTTAATTTTTCTTTTTGAAGTGTGTTTTTAAGGAAAGTTCCATAGGCAGAAGCAAATTTCACAGCATCTACAGGCGTTAAATTATCGCCTACTTTACCACCAATCGTTCCACGGATTCCAGATATAGATTTGATTAAGGTCATATTTTATTAGGGTATTATATTTTTTGAAGTACAAATATAAGAAGGAATTAATCGTCCCCCATCGGAATTTACAATAACTCCAAAAAAACCAAAAAACAACACTACTTATCGATACTTACACTCGATAAACTACATTAGTATATAGGATAATAATTAACAGTATATATTCTTACATTTACATACCAATAAACACACTTAAACGTATTTTTATGCATTTTATCGATGTTTTATTTGGTAGTACCGAATATTAGACGTAGTTTTGAAGAGGATTTAAACTTACAAATACAACTAAGGGATTGGTTTGTCGATGTTAGTTTACCTCTTGACCCCCAAAACCAAAAACAGTGCACCCTACTAAAACAAAACAAAATGAGAACTCTATTACACTATTTCATAGCAGAAACAGGGATTAAGGAAAATTTCATAACGAGTAGCAAGTTAGTACTTCAAAACATTTCCCATCCCAACATTCCGAGTATCATGAATACAAGGGATTTATTTTTGTTTTTAAAATATTTCTTAATTCCTGTCTTACTTGTCTTCTTAATCTCTATAGTCATGGTAATTCTTTTTAGAAGATACCGATTAGACCGTATTGATTATAAGACCGTTCAGATGGAAGACACGGTTAATGGTTTCTTAACAGAACTAATTTTTTCAGATTATACCGAAGAAGAATTGAAATTACGTATAGATGCGTTTAAAAAGAATTCTTTGCACAATAATAAAAAGCTGTCGCATTTTGTATTAAAGAAATTATTACACATCAAACAGAATGTCCAACAAATGAGTCAAGAGAAATTCATCTTGATTTATGAATATTTTGGTTTTAATAAATTTACAGAACGCTTATTAGCCGATAGAAGTTGGGAGCGCAAATCTCAAGGCATAATGCACTACCAAATTTTGGATCACAAAGCCAAAAAGGAATTAATTGCTCCATTTTTACAAAGCAATCATAAAGCACTACGGTCGAATGCATTAATAGCGATGATATCCTTATCGAATGAAAACTTTGATGTATTAGACCATTATGAAGCTACTATAACACGTGCGGAAGAGTTTAAGATTTTAGATTTGATTTACCAAAAAGAAGTAAGTATCCCTACTAATATCAGTGCTTGGTTAAAAAGCAAAAATGAATCCATTGTTATCATTGCTATTAAACTTGCGGTGCGTTACAAATTCAAATTCACTAGAGACCAGCTCAATTATTTATTGGGAAGTCCCAATCCATTAGTACGAAAAGAAATAATCATTGCGATACGCGAATTAAAAATTGAGTTTGCCAATACAATATTGATAACTCATTACAAAAAAGAGAAAAACTTACGCAATAAGATATCCATTGTTAAAACTTTCCAAAAAATAGGAACACCATTAACTCGTGATTATGCATTGCAATTATTATCCAAAGAAAACGACTTGGATTTAAAATTTGAGATTGTCAATTGTATTTATCAGATAGATAAAAACTTTTTCTCTAATTATATATCAAAAGATAGAAATGAAGAAGAACTTATTTCTAAAATGTTATTGCATCACAAAAGCCCCTATATTAATTAATCTGTACCCTAAGCTCAACTCACTAAACCCCCGTTATTAAATTGAACACACTAGGACACATAATCAAATCACTTGAAGTATTTTTTGGATGCTACTCACTTTTATATATTATTATATATTGTGCATTAGGCATACTATCATTTATTGAAATCAAGAAATACTATTCTACTGCTAATTTTTTGCATAAGGATGTCATTATCAAATCAAATAATGCTATTGGCGTCTCTATAATAGCCCCTGCATATAATGAAGGGCTAACGATAGTTTCCAATGCCAAATCTTTATTATCTCAGGAATACCCCAAATATGAAGTCATTATCATTAATGACGGAAGTACAGATGATACCTTAGAAAAACTAATTCGTGAATTCAGCTTAATCAAAGTGGACTTTTATTACCAAGAAAAAGTAAAGTCAGCCCATATAAGAGGACATTATCGTTCTACCAATCCTATTTATAATAAGTTATTAATTGTAGATAAAGAAAATGCTAAAAGCAAAGCTGATGCTTGTAACGCAGGTGTTAATTCGGCTAAATATTCCATTTTTGTGTGCACGGATGTAGACTGTATCCTTCGAAGAGATACTATTGCTATGCTTGTAAAACCTTTTATTGAAAGTACACGAAAAGTAATTGCTACGGGTGCTGCTATTCGGATTTCCAATTCATGTGAATTCAAAGAAGGCATGTTATTTCGTTCTCATTATCCCAAAAACTTTTTTGCGCGCTTTCAAGAATTGGAATACATCCGTTCCTTTTTGTATGGAAGAATGGCTTGGAGTCGCTTAAATGGCTTACTATTGGTATCGGGAGGTCTCGGTATGTTTGACAAAAAGACCGTAATTGAAGTGGGAGGTTATAAAAAAGAATCGCTAGGAGAGGATATGGAACTTATTACTAGAATGCGTCAATACATGCATTTAAAAAAGGAAAAGTTTGCTATCAAATATATTCCTGAATCGTTATGTTGGACCGAAGGGCCTTCTGACTCTAAAATCTTTTTACGCCAACGCGTACGTTGGGCTAGAGGATTAATACAAAACTTGTTCATCCATAAAAAAATGATAGGCAATCCCAAATATGGCATCACTGGATTGGTGGTATTACCCTATTATATACTTTGTGAATTTATAGTACCAGTATTAGAAGTCATAGGTTTGATATTCATATTATTAGACATTTTTTATTTTGGATTGGATTATTATTTCCTTTTCATCATTAGTGTCTCAGTGTATTTATTTTACACTTTAGTAACCCTATTATCGGTGTATTTAGATCAATCTATAAAACAGTACACCAACATTAAGGATATCATGACGTTGATAGCAATGGTCTTTTTAGAACCTTTCTTATACCATCCCATCAACATTTATGCCTCTTTAAAAGGATATTTCCATTTTATATTCAATAAAGAAAAAAGTTGGGGCGTAATGACCCGTCAAGGATTTAACCAATCAACACAATAAGATGAAACTAAAAAACACATTATTATTCGTTTGCGTATTGGTACAAACTGCTATGTTTTCTCAAAAGAAAATAAACACCGATAGTTTATTGACAGTAACCAATCGGTACCTCAATACCGATAAAAATTATACAGAAGCCAAACGTCTAGGTCATTTAGGCATCCGCTTGGCGCCTACCTATTATGATTTTCATATAGCTTTGGGTAGAGCTTGTCGCTATACCAACGAATTGGATAGTGCTCGCTACTACTTCAATACCGTAATTGAAAAGAATCCGAAATACAAAGAAGCCTTTATATATATGGCTCAAATTGAGGTTGAAGCCAAAAATGCGGCACCTGCCCTATCAGTTACAGATAAAGCCATCCAATTGTATCCGGATGAACAAGATTTCTACTGGCTTAAATTAAGAGCTATAGAATTGAATGAGGATGATAGTAAGACATTAGCGTATTTAAATACTTTTGCGGCTAAGTTCCCTAAAGACCAAAAAATTAAAAATCATATATTGGACTTGAAACTCAATTCCAATTCAGATCGTATTGGTGCCAATCTAACCCTAACAACCTTTGATCGTGCTGGTGTTGGACCTTGGTATTTGAGCAGTTTACAATACATAAGACAGCGTAAAAAAATCACTTTGATTGGACGCTATAATTATTCCGATCGCCAATCCTACAGTCAAAGTATTGCCAATGGTACCTTGACTGAAGTAGAAAGTTATGTGAAATGGAACAAAAAGCACTATTCCTTTGCTAATATTGGTATAGGAAGTGGTGCATTATTCCCTGATTTACGACTGAACTATTCATCCTTTTTAAGCATTATACCTAAATGGGAACTCGAAGTGGGAATGAGGTATAACAAAAACACTTCATCTGAAAACTATTCGGCAGCATTAGGTATTGGAACCTATTTAGGACCCGGTTGGTTGAATTTGAAATCGTATTTAAATTTAGATTCATCCAAGAAATATCCTAGCTTTACTGCTACTTATCGCTATTATTTGAATTCAAGATATGATTATTATGCGGCTACTTTGGGTTATGGAACCTCTCCAGATGAGCGGGAAACCTTATCTCAATATGAGCAAAGAATAGCCTTAAGTTCCTATAGAATGGGATTAGGCTACTCTAGAGTCCTGTTTAAAAAATACATTATAGGCATACAAGGTACTTTTAACCGTCAAGAATATTTCCCCCAAAAATACCAAAACGAACTGAGTACATCAATACAATTACAATACCTGTTTTAATATTGAAACCCCTAATAACCTACTACTATGAAAAAAATATTAATTATTGAAGATGATAAAATTATCAAAGACATTATTGAATTTATCCTCAGAAAAGAAGGATATGAAGTTGAATTTGCCTTTGACGGATTAGTTGGTTTTGATAAAATTAAATCGTTCCAACCTGATTTAGTGATTACGGATGTATTATTACCCTATAAATCGGGATTAGAAATCATTTCGTTTGCAAAAAGCCAGAATCCCATGACCCCTATTATTGTAATATCCTCATTAGGAAAAGAAGATATTACCGTAGTAGAAGCCTTTAAATTAGGCGCTACCGACATCTTGGCCAAGCCTTTTAATCCGGTAGAATTAAAATCAAAACTTAAAACCTTTTTTGCTGCATAATACTGAATTAAGTATAGTTGCACTTGGTTTTTGAATCTCTAAAACACAGCACTATGAGACAAAAATTTATAAAATTTACCGTTCCTAATACCCTTTTATTTGTATTTACTGGATTAAGCCTGGTATTTCCATTAGGGTTATTAACCCTTACTGTGGGTCCCGTTCGCATGATATCTGATTATGCCGATTCACACCATTGGACACAAGAACATGAAAGTTCTATTGAAAAAATATTCTTAGTCTTCTTTTTCATATTTATAGTGCTATTGACCTATTATGTAACCCACAAGTTGGCGCGTTGTCAAAACCAAAATTTTAAAACAGGATTACTCTGTTTTTTTGGGGTATTATTACTAGTGTCAGTCTATATTTTCAGTTTCAAACCCGAGTTGTTAATCAATTCCAGCGCTATTAGTCATGTGGATCATAGTTCCGATGCTGAATTTCATTTTGGCCCTTATCCTGATGAAGCCAAGTTGAAACAATTAAAAGACGAAAATTACACTGCCGTAATTTCGTTGTTACACCGTATGGTTATTCCGGCTGAGCCTATATTAATGGAGAAAGAAAGAGAAAATGCTAAAAATGCAGGCATAAAATTAATCTCAATACCAATGTTACCTTGGATTGTTAAGAATGATTCTTCTGTGGCACGAATCAAAGAAATCGCTAAAACCTTTAAAGGAAAATACTATGTGCATTGTTATTTAGGGAAAGACCGAGCTAATGTATTTCGAAATATAATAGAAAAGGAAAATACCAATATCCTTTCAACATCAGAATTGGGAATCCATAATATTAAAACATTAAAAGCTTTTGAGCGTGGTACAATCTTCAACTTACAAAAAGATGTGTATTACACCCCTTATCCTACGGATGAAGAATTCTTTGGCTATGTCTTGAATGGTCGTATAGCGTCTGTTGTCAATATCATGGATCCGCATGTCAATGAAGAGAAAGCAAGAATAGACACAGAAACAAAGATTATGAAAGAGTATAATCAAGCTTTTTACAATTTGCCGATGGGAGAAAATGACGGAGAAGCTAAAATAGAAGCACTTGTTCGCTCCATTCAAAAATTAAAAAAACCTATTGTAATTCATGCCTACAATTCAGAAAGTGAAAATTCTAAAAAGTTTATGGCAGTCTATCAAAAGCTTTTGCATCAATAAATATCCCATTTACCCTATAGTTCCAAACTCCGAGTAGGCAGCATAAATCCTATTCAGAGTTTGGATTTGTTTTTTCTATCTTTGAAGAATAGAGCTATAGCGTATGAATTTTTTAGCACATATTTATTTATCGGGTACAGACGATGGCGTCAAAATTGGCAATTTCATGGCTGATAGTATCAGGGGACGACAGTATGAAAACTATCCTACCCAACTAAGGAAAGGCATTATATTACATCGTGCTATCGATAGTTTTACCGATAATCATCCCATTTACCGTCAAAGCAAGCACCGTTTGCATGAGAAGTACGGCCATTATTCGGGAGTAATTATGGATATTGTATACGATCATTTCTTAGCCAAGAATTGGGCAACCTATTCGAATGAGCTACTCGAAGATTATGCTCAAAACTTTTATGTCCTATTACAAGAACGATTTGACGAACTCACCGAAAAAACCCAAAAGATACTTCCCTATATGATTGGCAGAAACTGGTTAGTTAGTTATGCCACACTCGAAGGTTTGGAAATGATTTTATTTCAAATGGATCACAGAACTAAAAACCGTGTAGCTATGCAGGAAGCTATAGTTGAAGTGAAAACCTATTATACCGAATTTGAGGAAGAATTCACCCTATTCTTTGCAGAATTAAAGCAATTTTGTGCCGAACAACTCATTTCATAAATTCATTTCACATTTATTTTTTAACGAAGATTTTTGTAAAATTGACCTATTTAAAAGTATTTTAGCCAATCAAACGATTTGGATTTATGTCATCACACAAAGCATCGTATTTTAAAATAGTACTTCGAAGCATTTTTCGTCGTGCTGAGAGCTTTGTATTTCTGTTTAAAGACAAACTCAGCGAACGCAACTTTATTTATTTTGCAAGTGTTGCAGTAGCGATTACTTGTTCGTTTGCCGTAATTCTACTTAAAAGTTTTGCCCACAACATTTTCCTTTGGGCCAATGAAATCAATGGGTTTTTAAAACTACCCTATATCAACAGTTTGTTACCCATAGCTGGGATACTGCTGACCGTATTTGTAGTGCGTAATTTTCTAGACAATCATATTGAAAAAGGAAGTTCCAAAGTATTGTATGCGGTAGCCAAAAAAGGTGGCATCCTTCCCAAAAAGCAAATGTATGCCCAAATCATTACAAGTTCATTAACGGTAGGATTGGGAGGTTCGGCCGGACTAGAAAGTCCGATTGTTATTACTGGAGCTGCTTTTGGGTCTAATTTTGCACAAAAATACCATCTTTCCCAAAAAGACCGCATCTTGTTATTGGCTTGTGGGGTGGCTGCCGGAATTGGAGCCGCATTTAACGCCCCTATTGCCGGTGTCCTTTTTGCCATCGAAGTTGTGTTAACGGATATATCGATAGCAGCTTTTATTCCTATTATCATTTCTGCAGCTACGGGTGCTCTTATCTCAACGATAGTCTTGAGTCATGATGTGTTATTGAATTTTGAGCAAACCCTAAAATTTGATTATCACAATACCCCTTTCTATGTATTACTGGGTATCCTAGCTGGCTTAGCCTCTATATATCATGCCCGTAATTTTCAAAAGATAGAGCTTTTCTTTGGCGCTTTAAAAAACAAAGGCTACAAAAAAGCATTCTTTGGTGCCCTGATATTAGCAGTATTGATTTTCTTTTTCCCTACTCTTTTTGGGGAAGGATATGAAAGCATAAAATCACTTGCCTCTAAGAATCCGAGTATCCTATTGGACAATACCATGCTCGAAAAATTCAAAAGCAACGAATGGATACTCTTGTTATTTGTGGGGGTTACCATGTTATTAAAAGCTGTGGCTACTGGACTCACGTTAGGTAGTGGCGGAAATGGAGGTAACTTTGCTCCTTCTCTATTTGTAGGTTCCTATTTGGGATTCTTTGTTGCAAAGACGGTAAACTTATTGAATTTTACCCATCATTTACCTATTGCAAATTTTACCATTGTAGGGATGGCCGGCATCTTAAGTGGATTGTTTCACGCACCTTTAACGGCAATATTCCTTATTGGTGAGATTACGGGAGGTTATGATTTAATGGTGCCATTGATGATTGTATCCTCGGTGAGTTTTGCTGTATCCAAACAGTTTGAGAAACA
>JAHEHJ010000106.1 GCA_024644655.1 Flavobacterium sp. | reverse complement strand
TCAATTGCGCACAATCATTCGAATTGATCATTTAAATCGAGTGCCCATCAAATAAGTTGGTTAGGTAGTGAAGTAAAAAGCCTCTGATTTAGAGGCTTTTTTTGAAATTGTTTAGAATCATAAAATCAATTACTCACCGGGTTTGCGCTATGGGCTTTTTAGCGATTAATCTTGGGAGCGATTAAAAATGTTCCCAAATGTGAATTGGGAACAAATCCCACAAGGCTTCCAGGATATATTTTGGGAGATTCATGTAGGTTCGTATCAGTCTTAAAACTAAAAAAATATTTATCTATGAAAAAAATCGTATTTTCTATTCTGACAGCAGCAACGATGCTTGCATGTACCGAGGCAAAAAAAGAAGAAACAGCAAACGCTGTTGTTCACATTTACAAACCTACCTACACGGATAACTTTAAAATAGGGGATCCCAATAATGCTTTACTAGCGGAGAAATTTCATCAGGATCTTTTTGCGCAAGATTACCAAAAGGCAGGTGAAATTATCGCTGATACAGCGGTATTCCACAATGAAGATGGAACTACCATCAAAGGAAAAGCGGCTATTCTCGATTTTATGCAAAAGAGTTTTGCCCAAGTAAAATTCAAGAACTATGAAATCGTTGCCATTATTCCTACGGTTGGCGAAAATGGTCATCAGTGGGTTAATATCTGGGATAAAGCCGATGTAGAAACTCCCGACGGGAAAACACAAAAACTGGCTTGGGTAGATTCTTTCCGATTTGAAAATGGGAAAGTGGTGAGGTTTGATGGATTTGTCAAAGCCATCAAAGAATAAATTGAAAAAAGCCTCCTAGTGTTAGGGGGCTTTTTTTGTTAGGTTAAATTAATGGGCTAATTCCTCTTGAATCAAAGCGATTAGCTCTTTGGCTTTCTTCTGCTGCGCTTTGGACATGCGTTCATAATGAGCGATATAGCCTGTCATGATATTGGCGTAGTTCGCATATTCAAAGAATGCATTTTTATCTGATGTTAGAAATATGTTCCCAGTCTGTTGTTTAATGGCTTCTAATTTAGCTTTGTCAAGTACAGATTTAAGATCCTTAGAAAATACAGTGATATGAAGAATACTATTTTGAATTCGATGGACATTTGCGGCGCGTTCAATGATCTCATCGAGTTGCACTTGCATTGTTAATTTCCCTTTTTCATAGTCGGAAATTTTGCGCACAATAGCTTCGTTTTGAATAAGTCGGAAACCTCCAGCATTTCGTAATTGGTCAATCGTACCTGTAGAAAAATCGATGTTATAAACCCTGGAAATCATTATTTCGCTCGCAACATATAGCGAATCAATATCTCTATCACGTAAAGTAGGTTTGTAGATTACATCACTTAGTTGATTGCCGGCGGCTACGATTTCTTCCATGTTAGCATTTTTTGCATCCATTTCTTTGAGGTCAGAATGCAGGTCGATCAACATGCTATTGAGGTAATCATGTTCCTTGTGTCTTTCTGCTCGGTATTCGAGGTAATATTCCGACATGTATCCTAGAAAGACGGCGAAGAATAGCATTAAAAATTCCTGAAGGTATTCTTTCCACGATTTAGGGTGGTGGGTATGGTGATGGACTTCCATGGATAAAGAGGGAGGATAAATGTTTTATGAAATTATCCATTTTTATTGATTAGGCCAAAGCTGTTTGGGATGTTGATGCATTTTTTGCAACACCTGAATCTCCTTCCGCGCTTTTTTTCTATCTTTAAAACTTACCTACATCAGCACTATGAAAAAAATCACATTACTGTTCCTTTTCTTCACCCAGCTTATTTTTGCTCAAGTCCCTAGTCCCAAATCGCATTTTGGTTTTTCCATCGGGGATAATTATCACTTAGCTACGTTTACGCAAACTGAAGCCTATTTACAGAAAGTTGCCAAAGCATCCCCTCGGGTCAAATTACAATCCATCGGGAAAACGGAAGAGGGAAGAAACCAATACATGGTCATCGTTTCTGATCCGAAAAACATCAAGAACTTAGCTAAATATAAAGACATCTCTCAGCGACTCGCTCGGGCGGAAGGTCTCAGCGAATCAGAAGCAAAAGCTTTGGCCAAAGAGGGCAAAGCCGTTGTTTGGATTGATGGTGGATTGCATGCGACAGAGACGGTAGGTATTCACCAATGGATCGAATCCATTTATCAATTCACCACACGAAACGATGAGGAAACCAAACGTATTTTGGCAAATACCATTATCCTTTTTGTACACGCGAATCCGGATGGACAGGAGTTGGTCTCCAACTGGTATATGCGCCAACAAGACACGCTGAAACGCTCGACGGAACATTTGCCACGACTGTATGAAAAATACATCGGGCATGATAATAACCGGGATTTCTATATGATGAATATGAGCGAGTCGGCGAATATGGCACGCCAACAATACATCGAATGGATGCCACAGATTCTATATAATCACCATCAAACAGGTCCAGAAGGAACAGTTGTGGCAGGTCCGCCTTACCGTGATCCTTTTAATTATGTCTATGATCCTTTGTTGGTCACCGGCATCGATGCCCTTGGCGCCGCGATGAGTTCGCGCTTAAATGCCGAGGACAAACCCGGTTACACGATGAAGTCCGGATCCGTTTATTCGACTTGGTGGAACGGGGGATTGCGTACGACCGCTTATTACCATAACATCATTGGTCTATTGACAGAAATCATCGGTAGCCCGACGCCGCAAAATATCCCTTTGGTGCCCAATCGTTTGATTCCCAATTCAGCGACGCCTTTTCCGATCACACCTCGCAAATGGTTTTTCAAGAATTCCATCGACTATTCGTTATCGCTCAACTATGCCGTGCTGAATTATGCGACGCGTTACCGGGAAGAGGTCTTAATGAATATTTATAAAATGGGCCGTAAATCCATTGAACTAGGGTCCAAAGATTATTGGACAATGTCGCCGAATAAAGTGGAGAAATTAACGGGAATTGCAGGAAACAATCTCAAGACCAAAAGCGATAGTTTATTTGCAGTCGTATATAAGAATCCGGAAACGCGGGATGCACGCGCTTACATTATCACGGCGGATCAATCGACGACACGTTTGGCCTTCGTAAATATCTTGATTAAGAGTGGTATTCGCGTGGAGAAAGCGACTAAGGCTTTTGAAGTGAACGGCAAAACCTATCCACAAGGTTCGTATGTCGTAATGACAAATCAAGCATTCCGTCCGCATGTCATCGACATGTTTGAGCCACAAGATCATCCCAATGATTTTCAATACCCAGGCGGCCCTCCCGTTCGTCCGTATGATTCTGCGGGATGGACACCGGCCTTTACGATGGGGATTCAGTTTGATCGGATATTGACCGACCTACAAGCCCCGTTGGAAACCATCCCTTATGGTCAGCTCCAACAGGCAAGTCCGGCGTTTGAAACCGCTAATTATTATGCTTTTCCCACTTCGGATAATGCGTCATTTACCCTGTTGAACGACCTGCTAAAAGCTGGAATCGAGGTTACGAAAACCAAAGAATCTTTCTGGCTAAAACATAGCACAGCTGCTGCAGCCATTCTTGCTAAAGCAACCGTGAAAATTTCACCGTTGGCAAACATGCCTCAGCAGGCATCAAAAAAATTGGGAGCTAAGCGGATCGGTTTATGGGATGTCTATGGCGGTTCCATGCCTTCAGGTTGGTTGCGTTGGATCTTAGAACAACATCATTTTGATTTTAAACTGGTCTTTGCCAAAGAAATCGACAAAGGAAATCTGCGTGCTAAATTTGACGCGCTCATCTTTGTTACGCGCGCAATTCCAGGTCTAAAACCTGAAACAGCTGGCGAGAACACGCCCAAAGAACCTGTAGAAACTGATATTCCTGAAGAATATCGCGCGACGATGGGAAAAATTACCGTTGCCAAATCCATTCCTGCCTTGCGTGCATTCTTGGAAGAGGGGGGAGATATTATCACCATCGGTTCCAGTTCAAATCTCGCATATCACCTGAATTTGCCGGTAAAAAATGCCTTGGTGGAAGTTGTGGCTGGTAAGGAACGCGATTTGCCGGGTGAGAAATTTTACATTCCGGGAAGTGTGATGCAAGTTGCGGTGGATGATGCGGTGGAGGCCAACTGGGGAATGTCGTCGAAAGCAGATGTTTATTTTAGTGCGAGTCCAGTCTTTAAATTATCGGCGGAGGCCATTGCGCATGGCAGTTTAATTCCATTGGCTTGGTATGCTTCTGATAAAACCTTACGTAGTGGATGGGCATTTGGCCAAACTTATTTGGAAGATGGCATCGCGGCATTTCAAGCGAAAGTAGGCAAAGGGAATTTGTTCGTCTATGGACCTGAAGTAACATTTAGAGCACAGACGCACAATACCTTTAAGATGGTATTTAATCAATTATACGAGAGTCGGTAAGTTCTCCTAAACCAAATGCTATGAAAAAATATCAGCTAGGTATAATATTAATGTATTCGGTTTTGCTGTTTGGGGCTTGTTCGAGTACGACGATCCCAGCGGGAGCAAAGGCTGTCACGCATTTCGACAAAACGAATTACTTGGGGACTTGGTATGAAGTTGCTCGCTTGGATTTTTATTTTGAAAGGAATTTGGTCAATACTACGGCCAATTATTCGTTGAATGAAGACGGGAGTATCAAGGTTGTCAATCGGGGATATGAACCCTTTAAAAAGGTGTGGAAGGAGTCTACAGGCAAAGCTAAATTTGTGGGACCTGAGGACGTCGGGATGTTGAAGGTATCGTTTTTCGGACCCTTTTATGGCGGATATAATGTGGTAGCCTTGGATTCGAATTACCAATATGCTTTAGTCGCGGGTGAGAATATATCCTACTTGTGGATTTTATCGAGGCAAAAATCGATACCTGATGCGGTTCGAAAGGAATATCTCGAGATAGCGAAGGGGATAGGGTATAAAACGGAGGAGTTGATTTGGTTGTATTGAGGTAATAAAATTTCTTAGGCTAGTAGGTTTACCATTATAAATTAAATGGGAAATAACTTGTATCAAAAGACTAAGGTGCCATTTTAATTATTTCAATAATTTCATAAATCTTATAAAGTAGAATAAGTATTGTAATAATTATAGGCCACTTAAGCCAATGGATTACCTTTTGAATAATATTTATTTTGCCTAGAATTTCGAATAGGATAAATAAAATAATACCTCCAATTAATTCTTTTATGAACACTTTGGGAAGAAAATATGCCCCGTGATATGCCACATTATACCACTCATATATAGGTATTAAAAACACAAAACTAGTCAAGGTGAGTTCAGCTAATTTTGCTTTTGAGCCTTTTAATGCATTGCAATAGTATTGATTTAATAAGGCAACTAAAAAACAAATGATAAAATAATAGTTTGTTAATCCTGGGTAATAAGTATAAATGTTTTGGAAAATTTGAATCATGGAGAATTACCGGTTAATAACTTTTTGAACAATTAAAATATAAGTTGAATGCGATAGGCTTTAATTAATTAAATTGCTTCCAAAATTTTTTGTTTTACTAAGGTTAACTCTTCACGAGTTTCACATTAAATATCATTGAAATTATGACTAAAGTATTGATTTTGAAGCGTATATTTTTCGTTTTTAGTTTATTTTATTCTTGTATAGCATACTCCCAACAAGAGTTATTGAAAAATGAAACTGTAATTCAATTGGTCAAATTGGGTATCGGGAATGAAGTCATAATTGATAAGATCAAAACCTCAACTGTCAACTTTGATGTATCTATAGAGCAGCTAATCAAATTGAAAGAAATAGGAGTTTCTGACTCTATTGTTTCTGAAATGATTAAGGCTTCTGGTAAATCAAAAGATAGTAAACCAGAGATTCACCAATCGGGAATATTTGTTTCGTATCTAAATGGGGATAGTTTGAAAGTAGAAAAGCAGATTGTACCCAACGCTATTTCTGGTCAAAAATCAAAGAATCTCTTGGGGGCTGCATTTTCATATGGCTTATCTAGTGTGAAGACAGTTGCGATTATTCCGAACCCAATGTCTGAGATTCAGCTTTCCACAAGTAAGCCTGAATTTTTGTTTTATTTTAGTAAATCTACCTCTTCGTTAAACAATAGTGGGTTTTCAATTGAGTCAAATTCGCCAAATGAATTTGTGTTAATTAAGTTGGCCTTAGATGGAGAACAGCGTATTTTTCAAACAGGAAAAGCTAGCATTGGAGGTTATAGTTTTGGGGTAAGTGAAAAAGATATGATTGCTTTTGAGATTGAGCAAGTTAACTCAGATACCTATCGAATAAAGTTTAATCAAGACTTGGCAAGTGGCGAATATGCTTTTATTCCTAAAAATTCAGGCATGCTAGGAAGTTCATTTGCTAAGGTTTATGATTTTGGAATAACATTGTAATTAAGTTGTTTAATCTCAAGTTGAAGAATTGTATTTTATGTTTTTGAATAAGATAAAATTCAAAAGTTTCAAAATGTTAAATCATTTACAATCTATATTGAATGAAAAATTTAATACAAACGGGATTAATTGTTGTTTTGTTAGCGGCATTAATATATAACTTGTTTTTTAATGAATCGGTAATTTTAAATGAAGATATAGCCAAATTAAACAATAAGTCTTGGCAAATTTCAAGGGCTATTGATAGCTTATCTAATGAGAGTGGGAAGGTTTTTAAAGAATTATTCCCAGAAGGGAAAACTCCTGAAGAAATGGTTAATATACTTGGTAAAAATGCAGCAACAGATAGTGCATTTAACTTAAAGTGGATAAAAATTCAAACTATTAATAATCGAATTGATAGTTTAGAAAAAGTCAGATTTAAATTGATAAATGAGATCAATCGTGATATCGATGATTATTCAAAGTTACATCCTGAGGACAAATTTATGTTAAAATGAGAGTAATTAACGATTAAAAGCAAAATGATAATTTAGTTGCAAAATTTTTGAATTGCAGTATAAGCTTCGCTTTTACCTAATTCTCCAGCCTTACTTAAACATTTGCATCCTTCGATATCTTCCCCTCTCATTGAATGGATTAAGCCTTTGTAAAAATATAAATCGGCATTTTCATTTTTTTCTATTGTCTTCATTAATTCATACGCTTTATTCAAGTCCTCCATTCCACCATATTTATCTTCAAGCATAGCTTTTGACCAACCTCTGAAAATATAGGAATACATTCTATTATCTATTATATCGATAGACCCAGAAAAAAATCTAATTGCTTCAAAATATTTTTTCTCTTGAAGCATTTTAAATCCTTGTTGATAGTTTGAATTATCAAATAATAATATTTCTGAAATTAAAATTTTAATTGATTCCTTTGATTTAAAATGACTGTACCCAGAAAATTTAGGGTTAGGTAGCGATATTAAATATAAATCTGAATTATTATCTCTTTTGTCTTCGTAGCTTATTAGACTATTTTCATTAGCAAAGTAAATATATTCTTTGTCTTTGAATCGCTTAGGAACTCCATATTTTGATTTCATTTCGGTGGAAATTTTATCAAAAAAATAGTCCTTATTCATGCCTTTTTCCAGTACATTAAGTACATATAACTCATTGCCTGCGTTGGCTTTATCGAAATTAATTATAATTGCAATTTCTGTGACACCACTTTTTGAATCCTTCCTTTTGAGAACATTATATTCATTTTTCTGTATTGTGTTTTGATGCCCGAATCCCAACTTAGTCATTTCCAAAGTTGCAGACTTGAAGCTTTCACTTCTCGAGATAGCTAAATAGTCTTGACAATGTGTTTTTGAATTGCTAATAATTATAATAAAAAGAAACAAGTATCTCATTTTTGCAAAAATTTGATTTAAATATACATAATCTCTCATATCCATATTTGATTTTTTTAATTTTGGGTATTGTGCCACAAATATTGCTTTTATTAATTACTCGTAAATGTTTGGTGTAAATTCTAAAGAAGTATTATCATATTAGCTTCTTAACCTCTTTAACCTAGCTACTAGGAAATAGGACTTTGTTTAATTGTAAATGACAATTTTGCAATTGATTAATTTTAAAATGTTAAATGTTGTTAGTTTATAATTGATATGTAATGTATTGATTTTTAGCGGTTTTTATTAAACAAACGTTAATTGTTGTATATTGATTTTGTTAATTAAAAGTATATGCAAGCACAAATGTCTGGAGCGCGATTTAATCATTTTGATTTAAAATTAATAGAGCCATCTTTTGGCTCCAAACTAACTGATTTAATAATTGATTTGGACCACTTGCGAAAGAAGAAGTTAGGTGGGTCCACTCATCCATTGGTGTTTTTTCAGCTAAAACATATCTTCCATAAATTAGAAAGTATTGGTTCCGCACGTATAGAGGGCAATAACACCACGATAGCTGAATATATGGAAACAAATCTTACTGATAAAAAACAATTCTCTGAAGGAATAAAAGAAATTCGGAATATTGAAAAATCTATGGCATTTGTGGAAGAGAATATTGTTAACTATCCCATTAATAGGGCTATCATAAGTGAAATGCATAAGATGATCGTGGATGATCTTTTGCCACCACCACATGGTGAGGGAGATATTACTCCAGGCCAATATCGTCAAGTGAATCTTGAGATAAGTAAGTCGTCACATAAGCCACCAGAATGGTTAAAGGTTAATGATTATATGGATGAATTATTCGATTTTATAAATAAAGAGGATAGTCCCAAATATGATTTAATAAAAACAGCTATGGCGCATCATCGATTTGTTTGGGTTCACCCGTTTCGCAATGGTAATGGTAGGACTGTTCGTTTATTTACATATGCAATGCTAGTTAAAGCAGGATTTAACGTTAATGTTGGTCGAATTATCAATCCAACTGCAGTGTTTTGCAGTAATCGGAATGATTACTATCGTTTTTTGTCTGATGCTGATAATGGTACAGAGTCTGGTTTGTTATCGTGGATCGAGTATGTTTTAAAAGGATTGAAAGAAGAGATAGAGAAAATCGATAAATTATCTGATTATGACTATTTGCGGAAAGAAATCCTGATGCCATCAATAAGTTTATCTTTAGAAAAGAAATATATTACTGATTTGGAAGCTAAAATACTTAAACGAGCAGTTGAACATCAAGTTATATCTGCGTCGGATGTTAAAAGCATTTTTCCAGGTAAGGCTGACTCTGAGGTTTCAAGACAAATAAGAAAACTTATTGATCAAAAAATGTTGACTCAAGAGAAAGAAGGTGGACGTAAGTATGTATTAAGGTTTGATAATAGTTATTTGCTTCGTAGTATTATTCAGCTTTTAGGGGATAAGGGATTTTTACCTTTAAGGGATGATGAGTAGGTGATGGAATCATTTATAGAGCATATTTAAAATAGGTTATTAGTTATTAAGAAGCGAAAATTGGTTACCTATTAGCATCTATTTAGTATTATCCTGTTTGTTATCAATCATATTATAATACTAAATAATACCAAGTTGTTCAGCTTTCGGTGGCTTGATGGCCAATAAAAATCAAAAAAAATAAAAGTTATTATGGATATCACGATCGGAATTGTAGGGATAATATTAGCAATTATTATTGCAATTGTTCCTTTTTTATGGAAGAAGTATATTGAAAGACCAGAAGTCACAATCGAGATTATCAATAACAGAGGTTCAAGTTCCCCCAAGGGATTTAGCTCACAAAATACAGTGAATGACGATGGATATATAGACGGGAATAGTGCAATTATGATATTTGAATTAACATGGAATTTTAACATCCGAATAACTAATAATTCAGATTTGACGGCTTTTTACCCAATACTTAATTTTAATCCTAATGGTCCAAAATTCACGCTTATTGATAAATTGAATGCTCTTCAGCCAATTAAATCGGCAGATACTATTGAACTTAAATTTGAATACAGAAAATATGAAGAGAAATCTGGGAAAGAACGAACATTAGTTGGGATTGAAATGCCTGAAGAGTTTACCGATCTTGGATTGCTTCTTGCCTATCAAAATTCTCATAAAAGAAACTTTTACACATTGTATGATTTCAACGAAAATCGGAGTGTTTTTTTAAGAAAAAAACCGATTGAATATAGAAGTTAGTCTTTGGTTATATAAATGAAAACATGTCAATTTTATTCGAAAATCATGAAAAATTCAAATGTTCTATAGGACATTTTATAATGCGATTCGCTGAACTAGAGTTTTCTCTTCTTTACTTTTGTGGAATTGTAGATAACCCAATTGATTTGAATTTAGGTATTTCTTTGAATTTGAAATTGACTTTTAACGAAAGGCAAAAAAAGATTTCCAAGTTCATTAAGAATGAAATACCTGAGCTCCAAGATAAATGGAATTTGATTAATTCTAAATTAGGTCAAATTAATCTCGAAAGGAATTTTCTAGTCCACGGAATAGGGCAAACAAGTTTTTATCAAGATTCAATTCGAGCATTTATTACTCGAAAAGAATCAGTTAAAGTAAAGGAATTTTCAATAATTGAAATTAAAAAATTATCTAATGATATTTCTAACCTTTTAACTGGTGTTAACGGCCTATCAGGAGAATTTTTAATAGCTTTCAATACAAAGCGTTTGGATTTATTTAATAGGAATACTGATAATGAAAATAAGATTATTTATCAAGTTGATAGCAAAATTTTGACAGAATAAAAAGGATAATTGTTGATTTGAAATCGCTCATAAATCGTAGACGTGTAATTTTTGACAATCCCAAATTTCATTCGTAATAACCGCTGGTGCTACCCACTTTGCTACTCCTGTCGTAAAATAAATAAACCAACTCATTTGAGATGGTTTGTAAGTAAATGGAAATGTTAAAGTGAGATGATAGCTGAACTATAGTAAAGCTTCTAAAAGACATCATCAATTGTTTGTCCCCCATTTAACTTTATTAAATGAGTAAATGCTTTTTTTAATCTATTGGGTAAATTATCTTGACCTAAAGATTTATCGAAAAATAATTCACTTGCTGGTAAAAACTCGATTCTAGCGCCACTAACTTTAATATTGTCATTGGTAACGGTAACGCATTCATCTCTATTTTTACACCTGAATTTTATAGTGTATCCCTCTCTATCATCTGCATTAAATGAGTTTATTATTACTTGGTTAATTTTATTCAAGGGAATACTGTGTTTGAAATTTGTTCCATAGATGGGCTGCGTATATTCAAAATATCCTTTTTTTGATAAGTCAAATGTATAATTATGAAGTCCATTTGAATAAATGTGACTTGTTAGTTTTGAAACTATCCAATCTTGAGTGTCTTTTTCAGATTGTGCATAATTTACGAATGGCAATAAGACTGCTAACACTAGGAATTTAGATAACTTGAGATTTTTCATTGAAAACTTTTTAGAGTCAAAAATTGTAAAATTTGTTCGAAATATAAAATAAATTCCCCACTCGTGCTACCCAATCTGCTACCACTGCCGTAAAATAAAAAAACCACCTCGTTTGAGGTGGTTTCTGTGGTCCCACTAGGATTCGAACCTAGGACCCCCTGCTTGTAAGGCAGGTGCTCTGAACCAGCTGAGCTATAGGACCATTCCGTGTGAATCGGTTTGCAAATATCTGCT
>JAHEHJ010000097.1 GCA_024644655.1 Flavobacterium sp. | reverse complement strand
GCATAAGATAGGATGTGTTATGAAGTAATTGGTCTTTTAAATCGGCACTCGCGATTTGTTTTTGTTGGTGGCACGGGTAACTAAAAATATATTCCGCTCGGGGGTTATTCATTTGTTCGTATTCTTTACCCGCTTCTAGACATTTTGCTTTACTTCCTAGGTAATTGTAATAGGTCACCGAGTCGATATAGCTAATAGTAAAATCACCAAACTGGTATTTGATACCGGCACATTGCACTAGCAATAGCGATAGGCTTCCGTATACAAATCCCATGGCTTTGGAGCGCCAATTGTTCCAAAGCGTTTTTCCGAAATAGATACACAAAGCCAGTGCTAAAAAGAGAGAACCTGGCTTAATCAACACACACAACAAGAAGATACTTAGTACTTTTGCAAGTATGCTGAATTGCTTGTTTTTATCATACAATTGGAGTTGGTAGAACCCACCAATACATAAGAACATAAAGATATTTTCGGTCAGTAGGTGGAACACATACGCTAGATTTCCGATAATAAATAAAGAAAGCAGTGTGAGGTAAAATGCCCGTTTGGGTGTTACAAAATCCGAAAGCATTTTGAATAATACTAGGTGAAAACCCAGCCAACAAAGTACATTGACATACAAGCTAAAGGACACTATAGTAGCATCTGAAGCACCAAAAACATAGGGGATACCGTTGAGAAGTGCCATTAGTAGCGGTCGGTAATTATGACCCCTATGGAATATATATAGGTTTTTGGCCGACTCTACATAACTGAATGAATCAGGATACAGTATCCCTTGGCTGCTTATTTGGGTTAGGTAGTCAAAAGCACCCAATAGCGATAAGCCTATGACGATAAGTAAAAGTGGATAGCGGTAATGCGATAAAAACTTCTTCATAGTATGGCGATACAGTTCTACAACCCTTATAAATGAATTGATATCAAAAACAATTGTAGATAACTTCCTCATTTAATTTGGATACCCTATTTTTGTTGGAAACAAAAATATACAATAAGTTTCAATCCCTTTGGAAATTATTGGACTTAATACAAGAACCATGAATACGCTTTCTATTATTATACCCGTTTATAACGAAGGAAAAACGGTTCATTTGATTTTAGACAAAATCAAGCATGCGGTATTGCCACAAAACATTTCCAAGGAGATTATTATTGTAAATGATTGTTCAACGGACGATACCACCGATGCCATACAACGCTATATCAATGCGAACACAGACATGAACCTTTTGTTCTTGGAGCACAGCAAAAATAAAGGAAAGGGAGCTGCTTTACATACTGGTATTGCTCATGCTACTGGAGATTACACCATTATTCAAGATGCCGATTTGGAGTATGACCCTAACGAGTATAAAGTATTGTTGCAACCCGTATTGGATGGTTATGCCGATGTCGTTTATGGATCACGGTTTATGGGAGGTAATGCCCATAGAGTCTTGTTTTTTTGGCATACGATTGGTAATCGGTTTTTGACTTTTCTATCCAATATGTGTACTAATTTGAATTTAACAGACATGGAAACCTGTTACAAACTATTCAATACTACGATGTTGAAAAGTTTGCATTTAAAAGAAAAGCGTTTTGGTTTTGAACCCGAGGTTACCGCTAAGATGTCCAAAATCCCTAAGATTAGAATTTATGAAGTGGGTATTTCCTATTATGGAAGAACCTATGAAGAAGGAAAAAAAATCAACTGGAAAGATGGCTTTCACGCCATATATTGCATTTTACGCTACGGTATTTTCCATTAAATCGGCCAAAATTTTTGCGTTTTTCTGATCATTCATCGCTTTGAATAAGGAAGTGGCTCTAGTTTCATGTTGGGTATAGGGCAAAGTATATAAGCGTTGGATTTGCTGTATTAACTCCTCTTCAGTATTGGCTAATTCACATAGATTCAATAGTGCTTCATCATCCACCATATTGGAATTAATGAGGCAAAATCTACTTTTGAAAAGCGCTTTAACGGCTTTTAATTTGGTTCCCGATTTTTGGAAAGACCACAACACATTGATATGGGCTTCTGCTAATAGCGATACCAAATGAGAGTCATCATCAATCTTTTCAAATTGGATATTCGCGAATCCTTTGGTTTGTTTTTCAACAAACTCTTGGGAGGCAGAAGAAGCAATTATGAGTTTGTACTCTGGCAGTTTTTTGAAAACTTTAATTAAAAAAGAGGCCACTCTTTTGTTATCGGGTAGTCGCAAATCTCCATGATACAAACAATAGGAACCTTTTTCAGACAGCGGCGTTACCAATTCGTTTCCGTGAAAAACAGGCAGGTAAGTAACTGCATCGGTCCATTGCGATACGATTTGTTGTTCGTAGGGAGACAAGGTGAACACCCTTTTGAAATGATGCAATTGTTGTTCGTACTTATTATATTTTCCTATTTCAAAATAGTAGAGTACTTTCTTGAGCCAATTGGTTTCGCTGGCATACATACCGGCATAAAAATTGGATTCGATATTGTGTAAGCGCAAAAACTTTATGTTGGTGCAGTGTAAACGATGCAACAGCATAGTAGACTGCAATCCTTCAAATAGAATAGGGGCTTCTATAGCATTGATATGTTCCCCTAGTGATTTGTGATACCGAGAAATTACACCAAAAGGGAATGCTGAAAACAGAAACGTGAATCGGCGATTTTTGGGATAGAGATAGACTTCTTTGGTGATTGCTTTTAGTTCGGGTGCCACGGTAGCTCGTTCGTCGTAAAAACAATGCAGGTAGATTTCATAACCCAAGGTATGCAATGCTTTTACCTTGTAAAACACATCAATAACACCCCCGTAATTGGCTGGGTAGGGATTGTCAAACGATATTATATGTAAAGGTTTCGTATTCATGGCACCATACAAAAATAACATTTTAAAAAGAAGAATTACCTCTTTTGAGTATATTTGAACTCAAATCAAAAGTATGCCTTTTTTCTCAGTTATTGTACCCCTTTATAACAAAGAAACATTTGTGGTGAATGCTATTCAGAGTATTTTGGCCCAAAGTTTTCAAGATTTTGAGGTCCTAGTTGTGGATGATGGCTCTACAGACCGTAGTTTGGAGTTGGTTTCCCAAATCAATTCAAACTTGGTTCGTGTCTTAAAACACGACCACAATTCAGGATTATCGGCGGCACGAAATACGGGGATACAAAATGCAAAAGGAGCACATATTGCTTTTTTGGATGCTGATGATTGTTGGAAACCCGAATACCTAAGCACCATATACCAGCTTATACACGACTATCCTGAAACCCAATTATGGGCTACCAACTATGAGGAATTGTATGCCAACCAAGTAGTGATTGTGAATCAGAACCCTTTGTTTAAAGAGGATGAGACTAGCGTGGTACCCGATTTCTTTGAGTGCAATTTGGGTAAACCTATTTATTTCCCTAGTAGTTTGTGTGTGGCTAAGTCGGTTTTTGATTGTGTTGGTTCCTATGACGAACGCATTACCTATGCTGAAGATGTTGATTTTAACATACGGGCTAATACCCAATTTAAATTGGCTTACGCTAACAAGCCCTTAGTGACCTATACTTTATTTTCAGAAAATCAAATTACGAACAGTACGTTTCACACCAAAGTGTTGCCCAACTTTTCGAATTATGATTCATTGATGCAGGACAATTTGGCTTTACAAAAATATGTAGATTTCAATCGGTATATTTTTGCTCGTAATTACAAATACGAGAAAGCGTGGGAACATTTTGACCGTTTACGTCAGGAGATTTGTTCCCGTAATTTGAATTACAAACAGCGGTTCTTGTTGGATGCTCCCCTATTCCTATTGAAATGGGTCAAGCAGCTGAAAAACTTTGGTATACAAAAAGGGATTTTACTAACTACTTACCGTTAGAAGCGATATACGACAAGTAGTCTTCATAGTCACGAATATAATCTGATTCTAAAAACTCACCAGAAGAAATTACGAGACAAACTGAGCCTGAGGAAAAGTTTTCCAACTCTCGCCAGGTATTGGCTTTAATTAACAATCCCTTATCGGGTTTGTTCAACGTAACCGTTTGTTCGGTTGCACCATTTTTAATCACCACATCAAAACTTCCTGAGAGCGGGATTAATAATTCAAGTTGGGCCTTGTGTGCATGTCCTCCTCGTTTGGCAGTACTAGGTACGTCAAACAAATAATACACCCGTTTCATTTCAAAAGGCAGGGTGTCTTTTTCAAGCACCGCTATATTACCGCGGTAATCTTCTATTTTGGGTATTGTAATCCACTCGAAATTCATGGGGCTAATTTACCGATTTCTTCAACAAATCAAGCCATTGTTTGCCGATAATTTCAATATCGAATTGGGCCACACTTTGGGCTGCATTTTGTTTGCATTTAGAATATAAGTCTTTGTCCCGGACCATCAAATTAATGGATTTAATCAATTGTTCTACATTTTGCTTTCGCAACAACAACCCATTTTCTTGGTCCACTACAATTTCATTAGGACCACTATAGCAATCATAGGAAACTACAGGTGTACCATTGGCTAGAGATTCCAGCAAGGCATTGGGAAAGCCTTCGTATTTACTACATAAAACGGTGAATAATGCTTTTTTGTAATACGGATAAGGATTATCCTTAAACCCTTTTAGCATTATATAATTTTTCAACCCTAATTTTGCAATCAGTTTGCGGTATTTGAGATTATTCTTTCCTTCCCCTAAAATGAGTAATTTAATATTTTTACTGGGTAATAGGGAACGATGATAGGCCATGATTAGCTGATCAAACTGCTTTATCTCGTCATTCATTCGTCCTACAGCCAAAATATACTGATCAAAATCTACCTCAAATTCCATTTGTAATGTAGCCACCTCTGAAAGAGGAATGGGATTGTAGATTTGATGAACTTGAAGTGATGGGTATTTTTTTGTTATTAATTGCTGTATGGCCTTAGATACCACGACCAATTGTTTGTTTTTATAAATCAATCGGGTTAGAAAATTCAGCTTGGGAAAATAAGCCTCTCTATTCGAGCTATGAACTGTGTAAAAAGTGTTTTTGGGGTATAGGAATTTGGACAGTATAAACTCCAACATAAAATGATTTCGCATTCGGAAATCGAGTATTACATCAAAGTTATTTTTTTGCAAATACTTTCGTAAGGCTAAAAAGCGAATAACTTTTCTTGCAATAAAAAAAGATTTGGGAGCCACATCACCCAACATATACAGAGAACCAGAATAGGTATAGGCTACTTTGTTTGATAAAATACAATTATGAACATCCACTCCTGCTTGTTCAAAATAGACCGACAACAAGGCATGGACCTTCTCAGCTCCCCCTATGGCTAGGCTATCTCCAATAATTCCCACTTTCATAGATTGATCGTGTTGCTTCATTATTGCATTTATATTTAGTAACAAAACTCGTAATTTTTTTTAATTTTACAAACATTACAAATAAAATCATTCATGCGAATATTACTTCTTGGAGAATACAGTCGGTTGCATAATTCTTTGAAAGAAGGTCTTTTACTGAATGATCATGAAGTGGTATTGGTAGGCAATGGTGATGGTTTCAAAAACTATCCTTCCGATATCTCTATACGTGCTGTTTGGTGTGAAACAAAACTGGGCAAGTTGGTTCAACAGAGCCTATATCGTCTATTCAAATTTGACATTGCCCAATTGGAGCATGCCATTCGTTTTTACAAGGTACTACCCCACTTACAAGGATTTGATGTAGTTCAGCTCATTAATGAAAAACCCATACAAACGATTCCATTTTTAGAACTTTGGTTTTTAAAAAAGATAGTGGCACAAAATCAAAAACTATTTGTATTGGCTTCAGGAGTAGATTATTTGAGTGTTCAATTTTTGATGGACAAAAAGATTCCAAAATCCATTTTGCAACCCTATTTTGACAACCCCAAATTAAATAAGGAATACCGCTATATATTGGACTACACTTCGAAAAGCAATGCTCAAATACACGAATATGTGTATCAAAACTGTAGAGGATATATTGCTTCCGACATTGATTATGTTCTTCCTTTAACTGGAAACCCTAAATTTCTAGGGATGATTCCCAATCCGGTTAACTGTGAGCATTTAGCCTATCAAGAGTTGGATTTTGAAGGTAAAATTGTTTTGTTTCTAGGGATTAACCAATGGAATTATCATCAAAAGGGAATACCCTATTTTGAGAAAGCATTAGCCCAAATTCAAGCCCGATATGGGGAACGAGTTGAAATACATATTGCTCAAAATATTCCCTATGACCAATACATTTCACTTTACAACAAAGCCCATATTGTTTTAGATCAAGTGTATGCCTATGACCAAGGGTATAATGCCTTAGAAGCTATGGCAAAAGGAAAGGTTGTATTTACTGGAGCCGAAACAGAATTTGAGGCCCATTATCAGTTAGCTCATCCCGTTGCCATTAATGCCAAACCCGATGTGGATTATTTGGTACACCACTTATCGAATTTGATTGACAATCCGCAACAAATCAAAATGATTAGCCAACAGGCTAGAGAATTTATTCTAAGAGAGCACCATTACAAACACATCGCCGAAGCGTACTTAACGACTTGGAATCGGAATTAACGGGAAGTAAATAGCTTTCTAAAAAGAAAAAGCACAAACAAAAAGCAGACTACATTGGCATAAAAATAAGCCTTAACTACTCCAGTGAGCGCTTGGTTTTCAATCCAGTAATAGCATAATGCTCCATAGGTTACATTAAAAAGGATTTCAATAAAAAAGTAGCGTTTCATCATGGTTTTTACGACTACTTGAAATCCAAAGGCTAGTGTCATAATTCTAAAGAAATCGCCTGCTAGTTGCCAAATCAACAAGGAATTTATGGGTTCAAACTCCGCTGTAAACGCAATTCTAACAAGATAGGATTTCAAGACAAACACTCCTATTATTATCAACAAGAATAGCGGTACAAAAATCGTGTAATAGGATTTTAATTCTTTTTTGAATTCTGTTTCCGTATGGATGGCTGCCAATTTGGGCATATAATACAAGGATAAGCCCGAGCTGAAAAACATCATATAAAAACTAGACAATCGATTGACTCCATCCCATATACCTGCTTGTTGAAGCGAATAATGTTGTACAATTATATTCCGGATTAACAGTAAAGTAAAGGGGACTAAAACGGCACTTAATAAGGCCATTATAGAAAACTTTTGAATGACTTGAACATATTTGGGGCTAATGACTTTTTTCAAATCAAACTGAAAAGCACCTTTATCTTTCCATACAAAACTAAAGGTAACGGCAACCATAAGCACTTCGCTTAAGGCAACTGAAAACAACCCTCCTAAGATTTGATTTTTCCATATACAGTAGGCCGTAATGGCGAAAACCAACACATTTGAAATCACTTGTAGATAAACCAGAGTCTTATAGCGTTCCAAGCCATTGTAAATAGCAAGCCAAAACGTATTGATTACCATCAAGGGCAAGAAGAGTCCAAAAAAACGGATGGGCGTTGCATACTGCGTTGTATAAAAAAGAAACGAAGAAATTGAAGGAGCACAGAAAAGAACCACTATACCCAGTACTCCAGAAATAGCTAAAAACAACCAAAAGAAGGTTGAATAAATTAGGGATAACTCTTTGGGGTCTTCTTTATTTTCGACAAACAAGGTTACAATAGAATTATTAACCCCAAGTGTGGCCATTGATTTTAGCATCATGGTAAAATTCCGAAAGCTCCCCATCAAGGCCATACCGGATGACCCTAAAAAGACAGAAATGATTTTAGAGGAAATGATTCCCAAAACAAAACTTACTCCCACTGAAATGGAATTCAGGGAAAGTACTTTTAATAGACTATTTTGTTTGAGAATCTTCAACTTATATATTTCGGATTACGCGGGCAGGGTTACCTGCGGCGATCACATTTTCAGGAATATCGTGTGTAACGACAGCACCACTACCAATTACCGAATTTGCTCCAATAGTCACACCCTTCAGAATTGTAACACGGTCGCCTATAAACACATTTTCACAAATCATTACGGGTTTCACATAGGGCAAACCCGATTCCCGTTGGTTGGGGTCTAAGGCATGTCCATCATTATCGAGTATAGCACAATGCACTCCTATGAGTACCTTATCTTTAATTGTAATTTCGCCCATTGCTTCAGCAGAGAAGCCGTTATTTAGCGTAACTTGGTTTCCAATTGTTATTTTGCTTTGCGGTGTGCGCGCTTCGATATAGGCATAATGCGAATAAAAACAGGGAGAAGCTAGTACTCCTATTTGAACCTTATCCCCAAAAGAAATAGTTCCCTTTCCTTTTAAAAGAACAGGATGGAAAACCATAGGCTTCCCGTTTATTTTTTGGCAATCCGAAAGAAGTTTGTATTTAAGAATACGCCATCTTAGTAGTATGAAATTCAATAGATTCATTTAGTACTGATTTATAATTTGGATTACATAATCTATTTGATTGGTTGTCATAATCGGACTGATAGGCAAACTCAACACTTCGTCATGTATTTTTTCGGTAATAGGAAATACGGTTGAATTCATAGCAGCAAGTGCGGGTTGCTTGTGGGGCGGAATTGGATAATGAATTAAGGTTTCAATATCCTTTTGTTTTAAATAGTTTTGCAACTGTTGGCGATTGGCTGTTCGAATGACAAACAGATGAAACACATGTTGGGCAGAAAAATCCCAGATAGGCAACACTATTTTGTCATTTTTAATTTCGGCAATATACCGTTTGGCCACAGCAGTACGCAAGTCATTATCCGAATCTAAATGCGGTAGTTTCACATTTAAAAAGGCGGCTTGAAGTTCATCCAATCGAGAGTTAACTCCTTGGTAGGTATTGTGGTATTTTTGGGTTGAGCCATAGTTTCGTAGGGACGCTACAACTGTGGCCAATTCCGAATCATTTGTAGTAATGGCACCAGCATCTCCAAGAGCCCCTAAATTTTTACCGGGATAAAAACTAAAGCCTGCAGCATCTGACAAATTCCCTGCTTTAGCCAATGATGTTGCCGCACCATGAGCTTGTGCCGCATCTTCGACTAAAATCAAATTATGGTGTTTAGCCAAAAGGGATAGCGATTCCATATCCGCTAGTTGGCCGTATAAATGAACGGCTAAAATAGCCTTGGTCTTATCCGTTATTGATTGGCGCACTTTTTCAATATCAAGTACATAAGTATCCAATTGGGGTTCCACCAACACAGGGACTAATTCTGCTTGAAGAAGGGCTAAAATACTAGCGATATAGGTATTAGCAGGCACAAGAACCTCATCCCCTTTTTGCAGTTTACCCAATTCGACATATCCTTTGAAGATGAGCACTAACGCATCCAAACCATTACCTACACCGATACAATATTTTGTACCACAGTAGTGGGCAAAATTAGTTTCAAAGGTTTTCACTTCATCGCCTAATATGAACCACCCTTTATCTAAAACCGATTTTAATTTTAGTTGAAAAGGCGCTTCAAAGCGGGCATTTATACCTTGTAAATCTAGGAATTGTATCATACCATTACGTTTGTTAAGCGTGTATATTGTGCTGTTTCCAATTCATAATAATCTTGAGTAGTAGTCTTAGCTCCGAAACTTTCTTTCCAAAACAATATCCCTTCGTTTATTGTTCGTCCGTTGTCTTCATGAGAAGGCCCGAAATCAAAAAAATGTTTGTTTTTAAAGACTGTATGTATTAAATAATCATACAGAAAATCCAAACTTCCCAATTCGTTTTTGGATGCATCACCTGAAATATACTGAGGATGTGCTACTGTTTCGGTCACAAAAACGGTAGTTCCTGCTACCAATTTATCGTTGTGGTACACATTGAAATGGCGAATGTTTTCGGGAAATTTTTGTTGGAGTAACGTGATTTCAGCTTCCGAATGTACGGGGTTAGCTTGGTGTTTCTTTTCCAAATTAGGTCGTAATATCTGTTCCCAAAACGGCGCAAAATCGGTTTCTTCCCGAATGGTGAGTTGGGCCTTTTCACCCCTACGCACACATTGTTTTCGGTCTTTAGAGAACGAAAAAGGTTGTGTTAAATCGATAACCGAAAGGCAATCCCTTCTGAGTACTTGTGCTTGAGTTAAAAACAGCACATACTGAATTTCTTCAGAGAAAGCAGTCGTATATATAGTTGGTATTGTTTTGAGTTGGAGGCGTTCGATTTGATTGGAATGGAGAAAGTGCAAGACGGATTTTATGATGGCAATTGACGCGCCCAATTTCACTTGGTTCCCCAATACAAAACCGCCATACGTTAAACCTTGATGCGAGTACACTGTATTCTCTACCCGATTTGCGGGAAGCAGTGCAACCAATTTTTCCCCATCAAATACCAAGAGAGAATAATCTTGAAATCGGTCGGCGTGGTAGCCCATAAAATCGCGATGAAACAAAAACGTAGCATTTTTGGCTGTGCTTACAAAAGCATTCCAAGCAGCAGTATAGTGAGGTTCAAAACGTCTAACAGTATAGTTTTTCACGGGTATTCTTTAAACATTGGAAAATTAATCATTTATTTTTAAAAACCTTAAGATTGTTAAAATTTAGATTTTCACAAAATAATGACTATTTTTAAACCTAATATTAGGTTATTGATGGATAGTAAACGTTTGATTTGGTTATTTATTGCCTGTTTGGGTTGTATTTATACATCCTATGGACAAGATGTATCCTTATTCCAACAATTTAATGGCCGATATGACTTTACTTTTATAGGCAACACGATGAATACCGATGAAAATAATATTGTTCATGGGTTACCTGGTTCGTGTAGCATTACGACCAGTTCTTCAGCCGAGTTAGTTTTGGGCAGCACAGATACTATTGAGAAAGCCTACTTGTATTGGGCAGGATCAGGAACGGGTGATTTTTCGATACAACTGAATGGGGTCGACATAGCCTCTGAACGTGATTTTAGTTTGTTTAGCAATTTTGGCCTCCCCTATTTTAGTGCTTTTAAAGATGTCACCAATCAAGTACTAGCAACAGGAAATGGAGTCTATACCGTTTCCGATTTGGATGTTAGCAGTAGCTTAGAAGACTATTGTGTCAATGCTACTAATTTTGCCGGATGGGCCATAGTAATTATTTATAAAAACAGTTCGTTACCCTTAAACCAACTCAATGTGTATGACGGATTGCAAGGCGTACCGGATGACCTTGTCATCAATTTGAGCAGCTTAAATGTATTGGACAATAACAATGCTAAAGCCGGATTTATCGCTTGGGAAGGTGATTCCATTTTGGCCACAGAACAATTTCATTTTAACGGACATCCTTTAAGCAATGCGTTGAATCCGGTTAACAATGTATTCAATGGAACGAACTCTATCACAGGAAGTACCGATTTATACAATATGGATTTGGATATTTATGATTTACAGAATTACATTCAAATTGGAGACACTACTGCCGAGATCAAATTGAGTTCTACACAGGACTTTATCATGATCAATACCGTAGTGACCAAATTAAACAGTCAGTTGCCTGATGCCACAGTTCAGATTGATTCCATTGCCAAAACCTGTGATTCTAAAGAAATTACTGTTCATTATACCGTATTCAACAGTAATGCTACAAATCCACTACCTGCCAATACGCCAATAGCTTTGTATGCCAATGGAGCTTTAATACAAACCACAACTACACCGACTAGCATAGGTATAGATGAATTTCTCAACCTACAAACTACATT
>JAHEHJ010000091.1 GCA_024644655.1 Flavobacterium sp. | reverse complement strand
CTGCTGGTAATGTTGGAGAGCAAACTATTAATGGTAAATTTACATTTGTTGAGAATGGTAAAACTATTCCACTTCCTTTTGAAGGAAAGTATGTGGTAGTTCCACGTCCAAACTCAGCTAACATTTCTGCAGATAAAATGAACGTAGTATATAGAGGGTTACCAAATCCAATGACTATTTCATTTGCAGGTATTGGGGATAACTTTGTAAATGCTTCTGCTCCTGGCTTAACTAAATCAGGTGCTAACGGAAAATACAACTTAAGTCCTGGTTCAGGAACTGAAGTTAAAGTAACTGTTTCTGGTAAAATGTCAGACGGAAAAACAGTAACGGATATGAAAGTATTTAGAATTAAGAATATTCCTGCTCCAGCTGGTGCAATCGGTGGAGAAACTGGAGTTATTAAAGGAGCTAAATCTCGTTTGCAAGTATCACAAGTTTCAGCTGTATTACAAGATTTCTTGTATGATTTGAAATTCCAAGTTACGCGTTTTACATTTAAAGTACCTGGTCAACCTGCTATTATAGTTAATGGAGACCGTGTAAATGCACAATGTAATTCAGTTCTTACTAGAGCTGCAAAAGGAGATCAGGTTACAATTTCTGAGATTAAAACTAAAATTGTAGGTGGTGCAGACGTAGTTACAAAAGATGCATCTCCAGTAGTATACGAAATTCAGTAATATTTGAGTTATCAATACCTACTATAACTTATATAATAAATTATGAAAATTAAAAATCTTTTATTCGCGGCTACAGCATTAGTGATGAGTGCAACAACTTTTGCACAATCGAATTTGCTTAATGCAAAGACACCTTCAGATATTGGAAAGAAAACGCCAGCGCAGTTGATTTCTGATAATGATAAGCCATTACCTTATGGTTATGTGCATGATAGAGACGTGTTGATGGGTAAAACCATATGGGAGTTTGTTGATGTGGATGAAAGAATTAATTTTCCTTTATATTATCCAATTGACACGAACTTTGTAGGTAAAGACAGAAGATCTTTGTTTGATGTTTTGGTTAAAAACATAAAGAGTGGTAAAATAACAGAAGTGTATGCTGATGATTATTTTAATACTAAAAAGACCTTCAAGGAAATGGAATCTTCATTTACTTTTATAGATACTATTGGAGCTGGAAAGGATTATATTAATGATCATTATGATGAATTTTATCCTAAAGCACAAACCATTACTAAAAAAGTAAAAGGAAAAACTGTTACCGAAACCATACCAGCGGCTCCAGGTGCTGTATTAGATCCTCAATACATTAACAAGAAAGAGCTTGATGCAAGTTATATTTCTGGTTATAAAATAAAAGGCTATTGGTATTTTGACAAACGTCAAGGAGAATTAAAATATCGTATGTTAGCTATTTGTCCGGTTACCCCTGAGGCTAAAGATGCGGGTAATGATAATGCGGATGTTATTGAATTGTTTTGGGTGTATTTCCCCGCCATAAGGGATATACTTCACGAAGCTCATGCATTTAATGATCGTAACTCTGCTATGCCAATTTCATTTGACCACTTGTTAAATTCACGTCGTTTTAACGGTGTGATTTATAAAGAAGAGAATGTGTATGGTGACCGTCAAATTCAAGATTACATGAAAGATAATGCACAGAATCAACTTTTAGAATCGCAACGCGTAAAAGAGAAGATTCGTGACTTTGAATCGGATATGTGGAATTACTAATTCCCAACAAAATTTTAAAACTCCCATCAATACGATGGGAGTTTTTTTTATCTTTAAACTATGTTAGATTATATTATAGTGGGTTCGGGGTTAGCCGGTATTTCATTTGCAGAAACCTTAGTTCAGCATGGTAAAACCTTTGTTGTATTTGAAAACAATTCCCAAAACTCCTCACGAGTTGCAGGTGGTTTGTATAACCCTGTTATTTTAAAGCGTTTTAGTGAAGTTTGGGATGCCCCGAGGCAAGTTGCTAAAGCAGAAGAATTTTATGCGCAAATAGAAGCTAAACTACGGGTGCAATTTGATTTTAAATTGCCTATTTACAGAAAATTTTTTTCGATAGAAGAGCAGAATAACTGGTTTGCAGCTTCAGACAAGCCTAATTTGGCTCCGTATTTATCTACTCAACTTGTACATACTTCGTATGCATCAATAGATTCTCCATATGGATATGGTGAAGTTTTGCATACAGGATATATGGATACGGATGTATTTTTAGATTCGTATCGCTTGTATTTGAAAGGACTTGACTGTTTGATTGAATCTGAATTTCATTATGAAGAACTTGAAACTTTAGAGGATGGAATTCGTTATGGTACTTTACAAGCACATCATATTGTCTTTGCAGAGGGCTTTGGGATGCATACTAACCCGTATTTTAGTTATTTACCATTGGATGGTACTAAGGGAGAGCTGTTTGTAATTAAAGCTCCTGAATTGGATATAGACGTTATTATCAATACCAGTGTGTTTATTTTGCCACTTGGCAATCATTTGTTTAAAGTTGGTGCTACTTACCATTGGGAAGACAAAACGAATACCCCTACGGAAGCTGGGAAACAAGAATTAGTAGACCGATTGAAAGAAATTATTCACTGTGATTTTGAAATAGTTGAACATTTAGCGGGCGTACGTCCAACGGTTCGTGATAGGAGACCTTTGTTAGGTACCCATCCTACCTACAAAAATCTTCATATATTGAATGGCATGGGTACACGAGGTGTGCTGTTGGCTCCAATGATGGCCTTCGATTTATTTCAGTATATTGAAGAGGGAAAAACTTTGGATACCACAATTGATATTAACCGGTATTCAAGAATGCATATTTCAAACTAGATTTTCCTTAGATTTTATTTTTATTTTTAACCGCATCTTTGTCGTAATGTACAAAAATGTTAATGTAGATATTTCTAGCTATTCTTGCGGTAACAGGCATAAGGCCAATTAGAGCAATTATAATGGCTGCAAATGATTTTATCAAATCCAATCCAATGAAAAAATGTGCTATGATAAAAGCGGCTACACCTATACCTACTGTAAGTCCGTAACTCACATACATAGCTCCATAAAAGAAGGAAGGTTCTATTTTGTAATGCAACCCACATTGGCTGCAATTGTCATTCATTTTATAAATATTGTTGAGATGGTATGGGTTTTTGTCTTGATACATATCTTCTTCATGACATTTAGGACAACTTCCTGTTAAAATACTATATAATGTGGTTCCTTTTTTTAACATTTGCAAAAATTTAACTTTGTTTGGATTAGTCTTATGACTTAACGAATGCAAAGGTACTTTTTAGAAATCTTTTGCATGTAACTTTTGTAACAAATAATTATGTTAAACATTCACAATTTATCCGTTTCGTTTGGTGGCACTTATCTTTTTGAAGAGGTAACTTTTCGATTGGGTTCAGGAGATAGAGTAGGATTGGTCGGAAAAAATGGAGCTGGAAAATCAACCATGTTAAAGATTTTGGCTGGAGATTTTAAACCTGATAGTGGTCAAATTGCTACGGAGAAGGAAGTGCGAATGGGGTTTTTGCGTCAAGATATTGATTTTGAAGAGGGGAGAACTGTCCTTGAAGAGGCTTATGAAGCTTTTGTGGACATTAAAGTAGTAGAGAAGAAGTTAGCCAAAATCAATCATCTTTTGGTCACTAGAACGGATTATGAAAGTGATGAATATGCTCAGATCATTGAGGATTTGTCCGACTACACCCATCGTTTCGAATTGCTAGGCGGGTATAATTATGTAGGCGATACCGAAAAGATTCTTTTAGGACTAGGGTTCAAAAGAGAAGATTTTGAAAATCAAACCGATACCTTTTCAGGTGGATGGCGTATGCGTATCGAGTTAGCCAAACTATTATTACAATCCAATGATATCCTATTATTGGATGAGCCTACGAATCACTTGGATATTGAAAGTATCATTTGGTTAGAAGGCTTTCTAAGAAACTTTCCTGGTGTGGTAGTGATAGTATCGCACGATAAGATGTTTTTGGATAATGTAACTAATCGTACTATAGAAATCTCTTTAGGGAAAGCCTATGATTTCAATAAGCCATATTCGCAATATTTAGTGTTGCGAGAAGAGATTCGCGAAAAGCAATTGGCTACACAAAAGAATCAAGCAAAGAAAATAGAAGAAACCGAAAAGTTAATCGAGAAGTTTAGAGCTAAAGCTTCTAAAGCCTCGATGGCTCAATCCTTAATTAAAAAATTGGATAAGGTTGAGCGTATTGAAGTGGATGAGGATGATAATTCGGTTATGAATATTTCTTTTCCCGTATCACAAACTCCGGGTAGAGTTGTAATAGAAGCCGACCATGTTACCAAAGCTTATGGTGATAAAGTCATTTTGAAAGACATATCCTTGTTGGTGGAACGCGGCAGTAAAATTGCTTTTGTAGGTCAGAATGGACAAGGTAAATCTACCTTTGTAAAAGCCATTGTCAATGAGTTTGCCTACGACGGTGTTATCAAACTAGGGCACAATGTACAATTGGGGTACTTTGCTCAAAACCAAGCCGAATATTTAGATGGTGAGATTACCTTACTAGAAACCATGACGAATGCGGCAAACGATACCAATCGTTCTAAAGTTAGAGATATGTTGGGTTCGTTTTTATTCCGTGGGGATGATGTAGAAAAGAAAGTAAAAGTGTTATCGGGAGGAGAGCGCAATCGATTGGCCTTGTGTAAATTGTTATTACAACCCATCAATGTGTTAGTAATGGATGAGCCTACGAATCACTTGGATATCAAATCAAAGAATGTGTTGAAAGCTGCGTTGCAGAAATATGAAGGAACGCTATTGTTGGTTTCTCACGACAGGGATTTTCTACAAGGCATGTCTAATATTGTGTATGAGTTTAAAGATCAAAAGATAAAAGAATATTTAGGAGACATCAACTATTTCTTAGAACAACGAAACGCTATGAACATGCGTGAAATTGAAAAGAAAGATGTAGTTGTTGAAGCCAAATCCAATTCGACTAAAAATCTTTCTTACGAAGATCAAAAGAAAAACAAATCGTTGCAAAACCGTTTAAGTAAAATTGAAAGCCAAATTAAACAGCTTGAAATTGACATTCAAAACGATGACAAGGCCTTAAGTTCCAATTATGATAAGCACATAGAAGATGCCAATTTTTTTATGGCCTACACTAAGAAAAAAACAGAATTAGACCAGTTGTTGGAAGATTGGGAAAAGGTACAATTGGAATTGGATTCCTTGTAGACTTATTTGAATGGGTGGCGTTGTTGCCAGGCTACATTTGGTTCTAGTTTTGGGAAGATGACAGGCATTAATTTATTAATCCAGGAATTGGTATGGTAAATAAACCCGGTCATTAGTAAAGGTGTTGCTCCAATTGAACTTTTAATCTCTAAGGCTGTTCGTCCAAAAATAATTTTCTTGAATTGATTTTCGATGCCGTATTGGGTCATGTTATAGAGCATGTTTAGGTATAGCATTTTCTCTTTTTGTATTTGTTCGTCATACCCTAAGAAATAGGTTTCAAGAACACTTCCGTTTAAAAGTAGCGTATGGAAGCCTACTAAAGTATCCTCTATGAAATAGCCACATAATACAAATCGGTTCCCGCATTGTTTTTTGAAAGTTGAAAAGTGATGTGGGGCCAGAAAGAACGTATTGAACGGAGCATTTTTGGCAACATGGTGGTATAATTCATAGATGCGTTTTTCGTGGAAAAGAATTTCATCGTAGGTTAGTTCTTTGATGCGGATGCCTTCACTTTTTTTGTGCGCTCGTTTGTATTGGTCTCTGTATTTTTTTGAAAAGGCTGCTATATATTCCTCTATTGATTTCCACTCACTCGGGAGTTCAAATATCATATTGGGTTGTGTATGGAAATCATACATAGATGCAAAATCTAACTTTTTCAATTCATCGGCACATTCTTGGTAAAAATCTTTAAATGAGACAATATGAATTTTGATATGTTGTTTTTTGAAATATTCTATAATTTCATGAGCACAATCCACTAGCATTTTGCTAATATTTGAAAAGTCGGTATGCGTATTGAATGCGTAGCCATTTTGTCCCGTTATCATGTTGTTCCCGAGGAATAAAACATGTGAGGCAAAGTTTTTAAATATAAAATTACGGACGTAGGTTTTTAGGCATTGATCCCGTTCTCCAAACGATTCTAATTTATTTACTTCAAGGTATTGGGCAAGTGCTACACCAATATGGATATCCCCTTCATAGATTGCAATATAGAAACATTGCATATTGGTAGGGGCGGCATTTTCTAAAACGGTGAGATAGGGGGTTTGTAAAAATGCATTATCATGGGCCACTTCATCCCAGGTATTGGGAAGTTGGTTTAAGGAAGAATAAATTTTACAGGTAGTTGTTTTCAATTTGCTTAAAAAAAATCGCCCTACAAAAATAGGGCGATTTAATGATACTTTAACGGTAAATTATTTCCATCCACAAATAATGGCTCCCATAATTGTTAAGGATACTGTCCAGTAGCCTGCAGTGATAAGAATGTACTTCCAAGACTTATGTTCGAATAGTCCATTGATAGCCGTCATGGGTAGTGCTAGGAATATTCCTGTCATGAATCCATGAAGGGCACCGTGTTTAAATGTTCTGAAGGCATCACTGTAGTCGGCTAGGAAAGCCGCATAGGATGGTTTGGCTGTGGCGACAAGATTTGGTCCGCCTACCATACCTAGAGCACCCATTTGGTGAATTACAAGAGCTGGTACCATGAAGGCTAGCATTAGTGAGAAGAAAATAGTCAAGCTAAAAATTTTTAGCATGTTGCTTTGTTTAGCTTTTTCTTCGGTAATACCTGTTTCATTCATCCAGATGGTTCCGAATACTTTTGGATTGTACCATACAAATCCAACTAAAAGAGTTGCTAATGAAGCCACTAAAATGGCAAAAGGATTAAACGGCATAGTGTTTTGTTTTAAGGTTAGTATTTCAAATATAAAAAATATAAATGAAAAGGAGTGTATTTTAGCATATTGTAAGAATAGACATTAAAAAAATAAGCCAAATATGCATTTCGTCGATTATTTTTGTTTTTAAACGAATATCGCTGTAGTTTTACCTCACCTTAATCGTAAATAATAACCCAAATGAAAACTATTTTTACTTACTTAACGCTACTTTTACTATCCATTTCTTCTTTTGCGGAAGTGTCTCCTGTTGAAAAAAACGCCTTATTGAAGTTATATAAAGCTACAAAAGGTTCTCAATGGATCACAAAATGGGATTTAAAATCTCCGGTATCTACTTGGTATGGAGTTGGTGTAAAAGAGGATAAAGTAGTATCGTTAAAATTGATTAATAACAATTTGGTTGGGCAATTGCCTACTGAATTGGGTGATTTAGCTTCTTTGGAAGTTTTGAATTTGTTTCGTAACTCTATTTCAGGTTCGTTGCCTATCACTTTAGGGAACCTTAAAAATTTAACGCAATTGAATATTGCATTTAATCAAGTGACTGGAGCTTTACCTGAAGAATTGGGGAGTGCCACTCATTTAAAATCAATTGAATTGCATATGAACCGTTTGACAGGAGTATTGCCTGTAGGAATTGGTAATTTGGCAAGTTTGGAAGTATTGTCCTTATTTAATAATGAGATTGAAGGTGAAATTCCAACTTCTTACTACCAATTAAAATCATTAAAAGAGCTTTTATTGAATAGTAACAAATTGACAGGTAAATTGGAGAAAGAGGTTGCTAATATGGAATCGTTAGAGACTTTGAGTTTGTTTGAGAACAAAATGGATGGTCAAGTACCTTTTGATTTGGAAAAATTACATCATTTGAAAGAAATGAATATATCTTATAATATGTTCAATGGATTTGTTTCTAAAAATTTGGCGAAGTTGGATACCTTAAACATGACTATGGTCAATGAGCAAGGTGTGGCTACTACGTTAAAAGTAAGTATCGATAAAAACTCTGCGTTTGCGGCAGATGAATAATACATGTTTTTTTTTAATTTTGTTGGATTAAAAAAAGTCTTGAGTACTACTCAAGACTTTTGCATTTATATAGGGTGTCTACTCTATTCGTTAGAGGCGACTAGCTTGGATGTACTTCGGTATAGATATTCGGTATAAATGTGTCTACGGGCAAATCGGCTAGGCGATTCTGCATTAATCATTTTAACATAGATGGCTTTGGGCACACCAAAGTATTCAAAAGCGCTTCCGTCTAAAAAAGTAATGTACAATACACTGTTTTCGTAATAGAATTCCAAAATATTAGTTGCAGTCGTGATACGGGTGTATTCTACTTTGTCTTTTTCAACTGTTTCTGGGGCAATACTCACTAAGAAATGATAGGCTGCAATGATTTCTTTACTTTTTTCTTCAGCCAAATGACGTTCCACATCATCCGCAATGGTATCGGGATGGCTGTCTTTCATTGTGTTTCTGTAGATGGTTTTCAACTCTTTTAGAGTGGCTGTTTTTGTAACACCGAGTAACGCTCTGTACTCGACAATTTTTTTCATGTTCATAATTACGTTCTAACGTTTAAAATAAAAAAGCCACTCATTTCTGAATGGCTTCTCTTAGTAGCGGGAACAGGACTCGAACCTGTGACCTTCGGGTTATGAGCCCGACGAGCTGCCTACTGCTCTATCCCGCGATGTTTCGAGTGCAAATATACAACCATAATCAACAAAAGCAACAAAAATCATAAAAAATCTTTTTTCTTCTATTGAGTTGATATGACTACCTTTGCGCAAAATAAATTCATATTCATGTCACATAAAGCAGGTTTTGTCAATATAATCGGGAATCCTAACGTTGGAAAGTCCACCTTAATGAATGCCTTTGTTGGAGAGCGTTTGTCTATCATTACGTCCAAAGCGCAAACCACTCGTCATCGTATATTAGGTATCGTAAATGGAGATGATTTTCAAGTGATATTATCAGACACACCAGGTATTATTAAACCGGCTTATGAAATGCAAAAATCCATGATGGACTTTGTGAAGTCGGCCTTTGAGGATGCAGATGTGTTGATATATATGGTAGAGATAGGGGAGAAGGAATTGAAAGATGAGGATTTCTTCAATAAGATTATCCATTCTAAGATACCCGTGTTGTTGTTATTGAATAAGATTGATCAATCCAATCAAGAGCAGTTGGAAGAGCAAATTGACTTGTGGAAAGCTAAAGTGCCTAATGCGGAACTCTATCCGATATCGGCTTTGGAGAATTTTAATGTAAAGGAGGTATTTGCCCGTATCTTAGAATTGTTGCCTTTGTCTCCCCCTTATTATCCTAAAGACGCTTTAACTGATAAGCCTGAGCGTTTTTTTGTTAATGAAACCATTCGTGAAAAAATCTTGTTGAATTATGACAAAGAGATTCCTTATGCTGTAGAAATAGAAACTGAAGAGTTTATAGAGGATGAAAAAATCATTCGAATTCGCTCAGTCATTATGGTTGAACGCGATACACAAAAAGGAATCATTATTGGACATAAAGGAGGTGCTTTGAAAAAGGTAGGTATGCAAGCTCGTGAAGACTTAGAAAAGTTTTTCGGGAAGCAAATTCACATTGAACTCTATGTTAAGGTCAATAAAGACTGGAGAAGCAATGCGTATCAATTGCGTCGTTTTGGGTACAACCAAAAGTAATTAGCTCTCCATAATTTTCAGGAATACGTCTTCCAATTCATCCATTTGACCGTGACCATTTTCTCGGGTTTGGCGCGCTATGACATACAACAAAAACCAAACGATAGTCATGACAAACATGATGATTAAGTCGGATTTGATGGGTTTGTTGAGTGAGTAGTCTGAAAAGGCAAACATGGAGAACGTTAAAAATATCCCAGCTACGATAAAGTGCATGAAGATAAAAAAGGTCCATAGCGTTTGTGCGGGGCCAAATAATCCTCTGATATGTGTACCAAGAGTTCCTTCTATTTCTTTTTCTTCTAATTCCACAGTCAAATAGGGAGACCAGTATTTTTGTTTGTCACCGCCAATGGTAAATTGAATGTGGTTGTTTCTAATTTTCATCACATAATCTGGAGACAGATTTTTTCTATAGTTCACGAACTTATCTCGTACTTGAGTACAATTTTCGGCTACATCTTTATAAAATCGTAGGCGTAAGCGAATCTTTTTTTCGGTCTCCATAATGCTTAGTTTTCTATGTTGCGTATATACTAAAATAAGAAAAAAATTGATATTGTGTTCTTTAATACTACCTTTGCACCATATTTAAAATGATTATGAACAATATTGTTGCCATAGTTGGTAGACCCAATGTAGGGAAATCCACTTTTTTTAACCGTTTGATACAACGAAGAGAAGCTATCGTGGATTCGGTTAGTGGAGTAACTCGAGATCGAAATTACGGGAAAAGTGAATGGAATGGAAAAGAGTTTTCTGTAATTGATACAGGAGGCTATATTAAAGGATCTGATGATGTTTTTGAGGCAGAAATTCGACGTCAAGTGGAATTGGCTATAGACGAGGCTGATGCAATTATTTTTGTAGTAGATGTTGAAGAGGGGATTACACCTATGGATGCTGAAGTAGCCAAATTGTTGCGAAAAGTTACCAAGCCCATTTTATTAGCGGTAAATAAAGTTGATAATTCGATGCGTGAAAAAGACGCCATTGAGTTTTATAATTTAGGATTAGGAGAGTATTTTACTATTGCTAGTATTAGTGGTAGTGGAACAGGAGACTTGTTGGATAAGTTGGTAGAGGTTTTACCTGACTTACAAGAAACCACGGAAGAAGAAGTGTTACCAAGATTTTGTGTGGTAGGACGTCCTAATGCGGGTAAATCTTCTTTTATCAATGCATTAATTGGAGAGGATCGTTATATCGTAACCGATATAGCTGGAACTACACGTGATTCTATCGATACGCGATACAATCGTTTTGGATTTGAATTTAATTTGGTTGATACTGCGGGTATCCGTAGAAAAGCCAAAGTAAAGGAAGATTTAGAGTTTTATTCGGTAATGCGTTCGGTTCGAGCTATTGAACATTCGGATGTATGTATTTTATTGATTGATGCTACTCGAGGATTTGAGGGGCAAGATCAAAGCATATTTTGGTTGGCCGAAAAAAATAGAAAAGGTGTTATTATATTGGTGAATAAATGGGATTTGGTAGAGAAAGACACGATGTCCACTCGAGATTATGAAAACAAAATCCGCGAAGAGTTACAACCCTTTACTGATGTGCCAATTATCTTTACATCAGCGTTAACCAAGCAACGTTTGTTAAAAGCGTTGGAAGAAACGGTTAAAGTGTATGAAAATAGAAAGCAACGTATACCTACTTCTAAATTCAACGACTTTATGTTGAAATTGATTGAGGCCTATCCACCGCCGGCATTAAAAGGGAAATATGTTAAAATTAAATACTGTATGCAGTTGCCAACACCTACACCTCAGTTTGTGTTTTTTGCCAATTTGCCACAGTATGTGAAGGAACCGTATAAGCGTTTCTTAGAAAACAAGATTCGTGAGAATTGGGATTTTTCAGGAGTACCTATTGATATTTATATTAGAGAGAAATAGTAAAAGGCTCCATTTTGGAGCCTTTTATATAATTTATTTATTTTGATCCCATATGGATAGAAGTTATTATTTTGGTATCGCTATCATAATTTATAACTATGAAGGTATCAGAAGTTGTACCATCGGGCATATTTATGTCTATAATAATGAAACCTAAATTGTTTAAAATTTCCTTTTTCTCATATGAGTTTGGGAAAAAATTGTTAATCTCTTCAATATTGTTTCCTACTTTAATAGAAGGATTATAAAAGTAAAATAAATTTGTTTTTAAATCAAATGATACTTCTAAATTGTTAAAGAAATAAAAAGAATTTCCAGAATATTTGTAATCTA